>NZ_JBRKNW010000010.1:0-81921 GCF_053010325.1 Streptococcus sp. P25B114
ACAAAAACGACCCCGAAAGAAATCGCTTTTATCGAAAATTGGATCAATAACTATCCCAAAAAATGTTTGGGCTACAAGTCACCGAGAGAATTTCTTATAGGTGGCTAACTCGGAATTGAAATTTGCCTTTGAGATGAAAAAATTACCGACTTATGCGGGAATAGCGATTTTTGTAACAACTTTGCTGATAAACTGGCTTCTCCCAAGCGTCTCCAAGGTCCTGAACAGCCTACTGGCTCTTGCGGTTCTAGCTTGGCTGCTCTACCTGATTTATTAGTGGGTCAGCTACTGGCTCTATGTCCGTAAACAGAAGAAATAAGAACAATCTCCTCTAAGTTCGACCTAGAGGAGATGATTTTTATTTAGAGGCAATATTTTGGAAAAAATCAAATTGGCGGTAGGTCAGATTTTCCGGTAAGGTCAAATCCACATCGTCTTCCACATCTGCCACGGTTAATTCGACATCCAAGGGCAAATCCTTCAGTCTATAACGTCTGATTACGTGCCCCTCTGCACTGACAAAGTCCAGCAAGTAACCATTTACCCGAACTTGATACAACATCAACTTATCCGTTAAATTTTCAATGACCAGCATATCCATCTTTCTACGTCCGATCGTATATTCTGGAACTCTATAGTAGTGAAATTTTTTATCCATGTCCAATCTCCTTCATGTCAATGACCACATCTGCTTTTTCCCAGACAGCAGGGTTATGAGTCGCAATGACAATCACACGGTTGTCATTTTTTAGCCCTGTCAAGAGTTGCATGACCTCTTCTGAATTTTTGGGGTCGAGTGCCGCAGTCGGTTCATCGGCCAAAATCAGTGGTGGATTTTTTAAGATAAGCTTGGCCAAGGCAACCCTCTGGGCTTCACCTCCCGATAAGGTATAAACCTTTTGTTCTAAGTCTAAGTAGCCCAAGTTCACCTGCTCCAAAGCTTCATTTTGTAGTCGCTGCCGCTGCTCTTTTTTGACCTTCTGTCCGACAAATCCCAAGTCTAAATTGTCTCCGATTGATTGATTATCCAGGAGACCAATCGTTTGGAAGAGGTAGCCCATGTGATCTCGAAAGAACTGCTGGGAAGCTAGCTTCGACAAATCTTGACCCTGATAATCAATCCGTCCGCCGTCAGCTTTTTCCAACTTGGCCAGCATATTTAGCAAGGTAGTCTTTCCGCTACCGCTTTTTCCAATTAAAGCATAGACCTTGCCCCTTTCCAACGTCAGATGTAAGTTTGAAAAAATCTCCCGTTCTTCAAATCGCTTTTCCAATCCCTGAATTTCAATCATTTTATTGTCCTTTCAACACTGCTACGTTGGCAGTTTGTTCTTTCTTATCTTGTCTTCCCAGTATGACCAGGGCATTTAAGGTGAGCAAGCCTACAGTCAGACCGCTCATAACCACATCTCCTGTCAACCAAGTTGATACCAGCAAGCCCAGTACAAACACACCAGCTTGGCCTAGGAGGTAAGATCCATGAAGTTCATAGAAGGTCATTCCGGCCAAACGCTTGATAAACAGCTCTCGTCTGAATTGTTCAAAATAGAGCAAACTCATCGCATCAAAAAGCAAAACAGCCGTTGCCAGTGTCAATACTGTACCGATGAGAAGCGAATAAAACTCTGTTCGCTTGGTGTTCAAAACGCTGACAAAGGCCAACCGCTGATTCACCAAATAAGATACCCAGTTATAAACACCCTGCTCTTTCATGACTTCAATAGTCGCCTCATAGCCTACAAACTTCATCCCTAAATCCAGACTAGTACCCCAGAACATATCCGAAACTGGTGTCGCACCTGTTGACTCAGGAGTCAAAACAACAATAATCGGGTCTGTCAGATATTGGGTCTGGCTCCGATCGCCATCATTGTAGAGAAACCGCTCTTGACCACTGTCTGTAAAGGCCAGACTTATCTTGGTAGCGAACATCTGTTGGCTGTTACTTTCTAGGCTTTGTCGGGAAAATGCCTCTAATTCTGTCTGGAACATATTTTGTACTTGCTCAGCTTGTTCTCGCAAGCTAGCTGGTAAAATCAAACCATACTCACCCAGGCTCAGATGATTCATTTCCTCCAAGAAGGCTTGGTCTACCATCACTCCCTGCTCTGTCAGATAGCGAGGAGATACGTAGATGACATTGCCACGAGGATTATAATCCGTCAGGCGATTGCCCTCAGGATCCACCTCGCCACCGAAGGCGTACTGGTCGACATTGCTTTTCACAAAGAGGGCTTCTGTCGTCTCTAGCTGTACTTTCGCAAACTCTCGCCACTTTTTATTCTGCTGGGCCACTTCCTCCTCGGTCATCATAGCAGAGCTGTAACTAAAAACAGATTTGTAATAATCATCTCTCAATGCCCATTCTTCCTGTGCCTGTTCAAGCAAGCGAATTTCCTGATAGCCCTGCAATAGACGGCTAGAGCTAAAACCTACTACCAAAATAGCCAGAAGTTGCCCAACCATCATCATAGCCAACATCCGTTTGAGAGGAAGTTTTCCCTTGAGCAAATCAACCAAGCTATTTTGCCTCAACCCCAGGAAATACACTAGGCTAAGTAGGACAGAAATACTAGCAAGAGCCAATGCATAGAGGAAAAGCCCCAGGAAAAAGACCTGCAAGATGGATAGTAAAAATCCAGCTTGAAGATAGAGAATAAGAGGTCCGATTATAGCCCCCACCGATGTAGCCATCACAATCTGACGAATATCCTCCCATAAAGGTCGAGCCACCACCTGTAAGAAACTTTCACCTGAAATCAGACGAATTCCTGCAAATCGTAAGGTCTTAATCCGATAGATTAAGGTGAGAGCCATGAAGGTCAAGAGAAAGACAAAGAAACTCAGCATGGCTACTTCTGAAACAACTGTGGATAGGAAGATGCTAAAGAGAGAATAGCCATGATGGACCATGCCACTGTAACCCAGTGATTCCAAGCTTTCTTTCAAGACTTGGTTGTCCAAATCTCCTGAAACAATCAGATAAGTACTAACCAAGTCGCTGGTTTCAGCACTTTCCTTGGAGGAAACGGTCAAACCTTCTGGAACCTGTCCGCTACCATAGATGGCGTAGGTAAAACTGGTTTCCCCAGAAGCATTAGGCTCGACAATCCGTCTAGCAATCACACTCTTATGTTCCTCTGCCAAGTCGGTCAAGACCTCTGTCACCTGGTCACGATTGGCTGTCTGTCTATTGGTATCTTTCCCGATGACATCCACTGCCTGATAAGAACCAAACTCTACAAGACTAACCTGACCAGCCAAAGAAATACCCAGGTAAATCGCTACCAATACAGTCGACACTAGAATAAATAAACGTTTCATCATCTCCTCCAAAGAATTGCTTGGAACTACAAGAGTAGTTCCAAGCAAAGTGTACTGTGTTAATAGTTATAATAGAAAGCTGCTTGCTCTCCAAGTTTTGTACTAATCCATGCACGAGAGGTCTGTCCTGCCTGTGCATACCCTTTACTTGAGGCTCCAGTCCATCGACTTACCACTGTTGAACTATGGTAGCGACTACCGTGGTAATAGTTTGAATAGGCACCACCATTTGCTGCTCCGTACGTCCAATCTCCTTCTATATCTTATCTGTTCTTCCCAAAAACACATAGGACAGACCAATAATAAGTCCAGTCCAGACTAGAATAACAGGAATTCCCATGTCCCATCTCAATGTATGGTTTTCAATGCTTTTTTGGAAGACACCTGTTGCAATTTCAAAACTTCTCATATAGGTCGTCGGGAGCAGATGAGCAATTTTGAAGAGGGGATTGAGCAGACTTGGTAGCCAGACCAACGCAAATAAGCTAACTGTGGACAAAAAGAGGGCTGTCATGCGATTCTTAGTCACCAAGCTGATCAGATAGACAAGACTACTAATGAAGACAAGGGAGAGGACTTGTAGAAGCAAGGTCGGCAGGAGGACCGAACTAACCGTCACAAAAGAAAGCGTGAAACTATCCAAACTGTAAGCAAGAGTTGGGTACTGAAGACTTCCAAAACCAAATACCAAACCTGCCACTAAGAAAGACGTGATAGAAACCAAGGCAAATAGCAAAAGAGAAAAAACAAAGCCAACTGCTAATTCCTGCACCATACGTTGTCCTCTAAACAGGGGCAACATCCGATACTTGTCCAATTTCCCAGCATAGGCACCTCCATAAACATTGGTCAAGACAAAGGCGATTCCGACAGGAAGGAGGGCAGGGAAGATGTAGGTAAACAAGGACGGGAGAAATTGAAAGGCTGTATGTGGGAAATGGGTATCCTCAAACGGTAAATCAATCGTAGAAAGAGCCGTATAATACGCAATCTCCCTATCCAAAGCATCCAAAACATCCTTTTCAGGACTATGAGCTTCCAAGGAAGCCTTGGCAGACGACAGATAATCTAGCTGACGGTCATAGACTTGGTCCCATTGACCAGCTGTAAAAGCCTTTAGAAACTCTTCATCCGAGACAATAATTGCTTGCCCATCTTCTATGCTTTTTGAAACATAAAGGTATTCCTCCGATTCTGGATCCAGACTCTCCAAACGAGCCTTATTTTCCTCGATAGCTTGGGCATTGGTCCGTTGATTCTGTCGAATTTGTGCCCCTAGGTTATTGGCTTGTGAGGCCTGATGATTGAGGAATAAGGTTCCCAAACAAGCAAGCAACAATAGCACTAGAGGTACATAGGTCAACTTATTCTTTACTAATTGAGCAAATAGAAATTTCTTGTAAGTCATCAGTCCACCTCCTGCATGGTTTCATTGACCAGTTTCAAGGTCACATGGCAATATTCTTCAATGTCCTCTTTATAATGAGAGGTCAAGATAATCATTTTGTCCTCTTGACAAAGTTGGTGCAAGGCTTTAAAGAAAAGTTTTCGACTCGCTTCATCCAAACCATTGGTAATCTCATCCATCAACAGATAGGTCGCATCGCTGACCATATACATGGCAATCAAGACCCGTTGTTTCATCCCCAGTGAATACTGGCGAATAGGTAGGTGGACATAGTCCTCCATTTCCCAGTAGGCAATCACTTGGTCAATATCCACCGAAGACTGCCAAGTCTGTTTGACAAATCGTAAATAGTCCAGACCAGAAAGATTTCCCTCAAACCATTCGCTCGTTTCATAGTAAAACAAGTCCCTATTTGGATGACCAACAGTGCTAGACCAACTCGACCGACCAGCAAGTGGAGCCAGCAAACCTGCCACCGTTCTGAAAAATGTTGTCTTTCCAGAACCGTTGGTAGCTACAATGCCGTACAAGTTCCCCTTGTGGAATTGATAGGAAAAATTCGTCAAAACAGGGTGCCGTGTCGCAATGGTCATGTTTTTAATCTCTAAAGTCATTATCCTCACCTCTCATAAAAAGTGCAGGAGAGATTTTCTCTCCTGCCGAAAATCTTAGTAACCACCTGAATAGTAGTTAATGTGTTGATACCTTGTATAGTTCCAACCTTGACTGATAAAGATACGGTTAGAACCAGCATAACGGGACCAGTTTGGAATATTTAAATATTGATAACTGTGATAATTACTTCTGCCACCTGTGTACTTATTAACGTCATAGCGATACGATTTTACAACTGAAACAGCAGAAGCCGACGGAGCTACTGCAATACCAGCGACAACAGCACCAAGTGCCAACCATTTACCAATTTTTTTCATTTTAATTTTCTCCTTTTGTTTTTTCTGTTTTATTGTTTATTCTTTAGGTCTAATTCCTTTCACGGAATATACACCTTTTCAAAAATACATCTCATTTTCTATCCTCTCTTTATCCACCAACCTGAAATATCCAAAATTTTGAAATAGCCAAACATACTTTCTTAACTCCTTTAATTTTTTTTACATTATGAGTATATCTACTTTCTACAAAATCACCAATGACAGCAATGTCATCAAAAAATACTCTTCAAACCCTAAAAAGTAATAAAGAGATAGAAAAAGACCTAAAAGACGAACAATCTCATCTTTTAGGTCTTTCAGCGATGACATTTATGTCACCAATAAATTATAGTTACAAATATTTTTTCAAATCTTCTTGCCATTGCTTTTCTAACATGGTTACCAAATGTGCATCTTCAATCATATCAGCAAATAGTTTTGCTTTTTGATAGAACCCTTCTGCCAAACTATACTTATTCTCCACAACAAGAGCATGTTTCCAATGCAACATAAGTAAAATAGGTTTCTTTTGAAAATCCTGTGTTTTCTCCATTATTTCTTGAAGACAAGCAATATAAAGGTCAAAAAATTCATAAGACTCCAGCATATCCAAACAAGCCAGACCTGAAAAAATAACATTACTCAGAAGAAATAATTGCTCTGGCTGAACAAGATTGACATGCTTTATTAAACGCAATAAGAACGATTGCAACTTGCCAATTTCTGATAACTGATTTTTCTTGTTTTTTATATGTGCAAATACACTGACGAAATACAGACTAATCAGTTCTAAATCCTTCAACGAAAAGACTTCTTTCTCCTCAAGTTCAGGTAAATACGTTTCTAATAAGGCTACCGCATATTCTGGATGTTGTGTGCGAATAACATCCAAAATCGCCCTTGACGTTTCAACCCACACCGTTTCCTCTGGTGGTAATTGTTCACAATACAGTTCTTCTATTTCATCAAGGTATTGTTCCTTTTTATCCAACACCTCGACCTTATTATATATCGGCTCCCGCAACAACTTATACTTGAGCTCCAGATAGCCTTGTGGCAATTCCTTATAGTCTGGCATTAGGCTATAGGCTGGAATGCCTAAACGCTGGGAAATGTACTCTAACTTTGGAATAGAGGGCTGCGATTGACCACTTTCTATCCGAGCTAATTGCCGTACCGTCAACTCGGATTCATCTCCGCAAAAATCTGGACGGCTCAGCCCCTTTTCTAGCCTCAGTTGCTCGATTTTTTGCCCTAAAAGCATGTCACCCCTCCTCCTACCAATATTTTTTCAAATCCTTCTGCCACTCCTCTGCTAATTTCTGTGCCAGATAGTCATTTCCAATGACCTGAGCAAACGATTTGGCTGACTGGTAGACTTTTTCAGCTTTTTCATAATCTTCCTCTAATTTCAAAGCCGCTTTCCATTCCAGCATAAACAAGAGAGGTTTCTTTTGATAATCTTGCGTCTCTTCCATTATTCCACGAAGACAATCAATATAGATAGGGGCATCGTCATAATATTCTATCAGTTCAAAGCAGGCAAGCCCTGAGATAATCGCATCTCTTAAATAAAAAGTATCTTCTAATCGAACAAATGTCTGACTGTTGGCTAGTTTTTTCATTAAATACGAGATAGATTCAAAGTTGTTTTGAACTCTACTGACTGTATTCTCTCCTATTGTTTGCTGGACAAAAAAGAGCCGAATAAGAATCAAGTCATTGACATCACACACTTTCTTTGCCATAAGAAGTGGTAAGTTTTCTGTCAATAGAGCTACTGCATAATCTGGTTGATTGGTCCGCACCATATCAACCATAGCCTGCATAGCCTCACAGATAAGCTGCTCAGTCTTAGGTAGTTCTTCAAAATAGGTATTATATATGGTTTCGATATACCCATCCTGTTTATCCAACACCTCGACCTTATTATATATCGGCTCCCGCAACAACTTGTACTTGAGTTCCAAATAACCTTGTGGCAATTCCTTATAGTCTGGCATCAGGCTATAGGCTGGAATGCCTAAACGCTGGGCAATGTACTCTAACTTAGGTATAGAAGGCTGCGATTGACCACTTTCTATCCGAGCTAATTGCCGTACCGTCAACTCGGATTCATCTCCACAAAAATCTGGACGGCTCAGTCCCTTTTCTAGCCTCAGTTGCTCGATTTTTTGTCCTAAATCCATACCAGCCCCCCACTGCACCTATTTATCCTTACCTAAACAGTATACCACATCTTGCAAGACTTTACAAAAAACACCAGCCTAAGCTGATGTTCCTGTGGTTTCTTATTCACTAGCTGTTACAAGAACATTCTCACGTCGGTAGGTGACGGTCAAGTCCAGCAAGTTGGCTTCTACTGCTGGTGTCAGCTGGTCTGCTGTCATTCGCCAAGTCCAGTTACCACCGAGGGTGTTTGGTAGGTTCATGCGGGCAGTCCCGTCCAATTCTAGCAAATCTTGCATGGTCACAATCGTCATAAAGGCTGGTGAGCCAAAGAGAAGACGGAAGAGGGCATGGTGGATACTTTCACCTACTGATCGATTGCTGTATTTGTCTAAGAACGCTCTGGATTCTGGGGTTGTTTCCCTTTCGTACCAACCGCTAATTGTATCGTTATCGTGGGTGCCTGTATAGGCAACAACATTATTGCGGTGGTTGTGCGGCATCTCAATGCTGTCACCCTCAGGGTCGAAGGCAAACTGCAAGACTTTCATGCCTGGGAAACCAGTCCAATCGCGTAATTGAATCACCTTATCTGTGACAGAGCCCAAATCTTCCGCGATGATATTCAAATCGCCCAGCTCGCGTTTTATGGTATCGAACAATTCAAAGCCCGGCGCCTCAACACGATAGCCGTTGACAGCCGTTTCTTCGCCCGCAGGAATTTCCCAGAAAGAGGCAAAGCCGATAAAGTGGTCGATGCGGACCATATCGTAGATTTTAAAGGATTCGCGCAAACGAGCAACCCACCAAGTAAAACCATCTGCTTTCATGGCCTCCCAATCGTAAATCGGATTGCCCCAAAGCTGACCGATTTCTGAAAAGGCATCTGGTGGACAACCCGCAACTACGCTCGGTTTCCCTTCTTCGTCCGTCTTAAAGAAATGTGGATTGGCCCACATATCAGCAGAATCTGCCGCGATATAAATGGGCATATCCCCAACAAACTCAATCCCTTTGGCATTGGCGTAAGCCTTCAAAGCCTGCCACTGCTTAAAGAATAAATACTGGGTGATGCGGTGGTAATCGATGCGTTCCACCAAGAGATGACGGTAGTATTCCAAGGTATCATGATAGCGCAAACGTGCCCCCTGATCCTCCCAATCAATCCAGGACTTGTTGTCAAAATGCTCCTTGATAGCCATATATTCTGCAAAAGTATGGATCCAAAAATCATTTTCACCCAAGAAATTCCAATAGTCTTGTGGCAAACCAGCCTCTTTCATACTGGCAACAACCTGCTCCAAAATCGGACGGCGGGCAGTAAAAACTTTGGCATAATCTACTTCTTTTGCACTCTGACCAAAGTCAATACCCTGCACATCTTTCTCTGTCAACCAGCCCTCTTCAATCAGTAGGTCCAAGTCAATAAAGTGCGTATTCCCTGCAAAGGCTGAAAATGATTGATAGGGAGAATCACCGTAACTGGTGGTTCCCAATGGCAAAATCTGCCAGTAACGTTGCTTGGTTCGTACCAAAAAGTCTACAAATTCATAGGCTGATTTCCCCATGGAGCCGATGCCATAGGCACCTGGCAATGATGAAATGTGCATGAGTACTCCACTTTGTCTCACTTTCATATTTTTCTCCTTTATAATGAATGGTTATCTGCGTCAGGGCGCAAACGATTGCTTGCCATCTATTATACTATGTAAACGGTAACAAATCAAGTTCTTTCAAAAATTCCTATGAAAATTTGCTCAATAAATCACCAGCTTCGAACTCTAAAGAGTGATAATAAAAGGCTTTTTCTGTGCTAAATTCATTAGCAGAAAAAAATTTTTAAAAATTTTTATAAAAACGCTTGCAAACGTTTTTATAATGGTGTATAATTAATTCACGTTAGGAAATCGTTTGCACAAGCAAGCGATAACATCAAAACTTTATTCTTGGAGGGAATAATATGAAACTCAATTTGCTCAAGAGCGTTGCTCTTCTCGCTGCATCAACTGCTGTTTTGGCTGCTTGTTCAAATTCAAGCTCGTCAAGCTCATCTGATTCTGCTGAAGCAGGAAAAGAATTGACCATCTACGTTGAAGGTCAGTACGAAAGCTACATTAACGAAGCCAAAGCTGCCTTTGAAGAAGAAAATGGTGTAACCGTTACAGTTAAAACAGGTGATGCCCTCACAGGTCTTGACAACCTTTCATTGGACAACCAATCTGGTTCGGCTCCAGACGTCATGATGGCACCATACGACCGCGTAGGTAGCCTTGGTTCAGAAGGTCAATTGTCTGAGTTGACATTGGCTGACACTAGCAAGACAGACGATACGACTAAAGCACTTGTAAGCAACGGTGGTAAGGTTTACGGATCACCAGCTGTTATCGAGACATTGGTTCTTTACTATAACAAAGACCTCTTGTCAGAAGCTCCAAAAACCTTTGCGGATCTTGAAAAATTGGCAGAAGACAGCAAGTACGCTTTTGAAGGGGAAGATGGTAAAACAACTGCCTTCCTAGCTGACTGGACAAACTTCTACTACACTTACGGTTTGCTTGGCGGTTACGGCGGTTATGTATTTGGTGCTAACGGTACGGATCCAAAAGACATCGGTTTGGCTAACGACGGTGCTATCAAGGCGATTGAATACGCTAAAACTTGGTATGAAAAATGGCCTCAAGGTCTCCAAGACAGTTCAGCTGCTAATAACTTGATCAACACACAATTCACAGACGGTAAGGCAGCAGCAATCATCGAAGGTCCTTGGAAAGCAGCATCTTACAAAGACGCAGGCCTCAATTACGGTGTAGCAACTATCCCAACTCTTGCTGACGGCAAACAGTATACTGCATTCGGTGGTGGTAAAGCTTGGATCGTTCCTTCAGGTTCTAAAAACCCTGAATTGGCACAAAAACTCGTTGATTTCTTGACATCAACTGACCAACAAAAAGCCTTCTACGATGCAACCAACGAAATTCCTGCTAACACAGAAGCTCGTGAATACGCAGTTGGCAAAAACGATGAGTTGACTACAGCGGTTATCAACCAATTCGCATCAGCTCAACCAATGCCAAACATCTCAGAAATGAGCACAGTTTGGGAACCAGCTGCTAACATGCTCTTCGAAGCAGCAAGCGGTGCAAAAGACGCTAAAACAGCTGCAACTGACGCTGTGAAATTGATTGAAGATACAATCGCTCAAAAATACAGCAACTAATCAACCATAGAAGTAGGGCTGGGCAAGCGGCCTAGCCCCACTTTTTTGTTAGAAATAACCAGTAATGGTTGTTTCACAAAAGGACTGAAGCACTCGGTTCTTCTGTCAAATAACCATAACACCTAAGGAGACTATGATATGAAACAAAACCCAACCAAAGCCCTCCTGATGTCCCTCCTTCCTGGACTGGGACAGATTTACAACAAGCAGAAAGCCAAAGGCTACATCTTCCTGGGTGTAACTGCCGCTTTTCTAGTCTACTTCATTGCAATAGCAGGTGGAGAAATTGGAAACTTGATTACCCTTGGTAGCCAACGCGGCCGTGACAACTCCCTCTTCATGTTGATCCGTGGTTCCTTCCACCTCATCATTACAGTTGTCTATCTTGCTTTCTACGCCCTAAACCTAAAGGATGCCCACTCTACAGCCAAACGCTGGAATGCTGGTCTACCAGTAGCGACAAGCCTGCAGGACATGATCAAAGGCATCTATGAGAATGGTTTCCCCTATCTCTTGATTATTCCGTCTTACATTGCCATGACCTTTGCTATCATCTTCCCGGTTGTGGTGACTCTTTTCATCGCCTTTACCAACTACGACTTCCAACACCTGCCACCAGGTGCTCTTCTAGACTGGATTGGCTTTACCAACTTTAGCAATATTTGGAAACTCAGCACCTTCCGTGCCGCCTTCGGTTCTGTCCTTGGTTGGACCATTATCTGGGCTCTGGCAGCATCAACAGCACAGATTGTCATTGGTATCTTTACGGCTATCGTTGCCAACCAGCCATTTATCAAGGGCAAACGCATCTTCGGTGTTATCTTCTTGCTCCCTTGGGCAGTACCTGCCTTTGTGACTATCTTGACCTTCAGTAACATGTTCAACGATAGTGTCGGCGCTATCAACACTCAGGTCTTGCCTTTCCTCAGCAAATTCTTGCCATTTATCGATAATTTCCTGATTCCGTGGAAGACCGATCCGTTTTGGACAAAAGTAGCCCTGATCATGATGCAGGCCTGGCTTGGTTTCCCTTATATCTATGTCTTGACCTTGGGTATTTTGCAATCTATTCCAAACGATTTGTACGAGGCTGCCTACATTGATGGTGCAAGTGCCATTCAAAAATTCCGTAGCATTACCTTGCCAATGATCTTGGCAGTGGCTGCTCCTACTCTGATCAGTCAGTACACCTTCAACTTCAACAACTTCTCGATCATCTATCTCTTTAACAATGGTGGTCCTGGTAGTGTCGGTGGTGGTGCTGGTTCAACCGATATCTTGATTTCTTGGATTTACAAATTGACCACAGGTACAGCTCCACAATACTCAATGGCGGCTGCCGTAACCTTGATTATTTCCATGATTGTCATCAGTATTTCCATGATTGCCTTCAAGAAATTAAATGCTTTTGAAATGGAGGATGTATAAGATGAAAATGTCAGTAAGTTTCAAACGCAAACTAGGGCAAACCCTGACCTATCTCTATCTGATTGCCCTGTCTATTATTATCATCTATCCTCTCTTGATTACCATTATGTCTGCCTTTAAATCAGGGAACGTGGTAGCCTTCAAGTTAGAACCGATAGCACTTACCTTGGACAATTTCAAGGGACTCTTTACCGAAACTCTCTACGGTACCTGGTACCTCAACACGCTGATTATCGCGGTTTTGACAATGCTTATCCAAACCAGTATAGTGGTACTAGCGGGATACGCTTACAGTCGCTATAATTTCATCGCTCGTAAGCAGAGTTTGGTCTTCTTCCTGATTATTCAAATGGTGCCAACCATGGCCGCTCTGACAGCCTTCTTCGTTATGGCCCTCATGCTCAATGCACTCAACCAAAGCTGGTTCCTCATCTTCCTCTATGTTGGTGGTGGTATCCCGATGAACGCTTGGCTCATGAAAGGCTACTTCGATACAGTGCCAATCTCTCTGGATGAATCTGCAAAACTGGACGGTGCTGGTCACTTCAGACGTTTCTGGCAAATCGTTCTGCCATTGGTACGCCCAATGATTGCCGTACAAGCACTCTGGGCCTTCATGGGACCATTTGGAGATTACATCCTCTCCAAATTCTTGCTTCGTGAAAAAGAATTCTATACTGTTGCCGTTGGTCTGCAAACCTTCATCTCAGATGTGAAAAACCTCAAGGTTGCCTATTTTGCAGCAGGGGCTGTTCTCATCGCCCTCCCAATCAGTATTCTATTCTTCTTCCTACAAAAGAACTTTGTATCTGGTTTAACTAGCGGTGGTGATAAGGGGTAGTACCTTATCCCACCTTTTCCCTTTTTCGGTCATATCCTTTGCCTTGACTTGATCGAGAAACCAAGGCTGTTCAGATACAGACTCAACCATAGACACTTCTTCCTAGAAAGGACACTCCATGCTGCCCTATCCATTTTCTTATTTTTCCAGTATTTTCTCTGCTCGGAAAATGTTTGATAACCGTCGCTTGCTGACTCTCTGGCAGCGTCTCTTTACCACCGTCTTTTTGGTGGCCCTCTTGGTCCTGCCGACTTCCTTACAGACCTTGAGTCTAGAAAGCTATCCTTTGGACAATTTTGTCGAGGGTGTTTATGCACCACTGACAGACCAGGTGGTCGAGGATTTACAGCAACATAGCCAGCTGGAAAACAATCAATTGACCTACACAGGACAGGGCATTTCAGACCAAATCACCTTTGGCAATCAAGTCAGCCAGAGCTCGGATTTTTCCTATCAATTTGGCCAGGACATGCTGACCATTCGCAAGGGCAGCGATACCTTGGCTGAGCTGGGTTACACTGGCATGACCGCCGATGATTTTTCTAGTAAGGAAAAGCTAACCAAGGCCATCTCTAAAAATTGGTACCAGGCAAACAAGGCTTTGATTGGGCTGGGTATCAGCCTGGTATCAAGCTTTATCTTGGCAGCCAATCTACTCTTTATCCTCTTGGGGGCCAGTCTCTTTCTCTATCTGACCAAGAAATCTCGTTTCTTCCACTTTGAAACCTTCAAGGAGTGCTATAACTTCGCCCTGAATTGCCTGGGTGTGCCAAGTCTGATTGCCTGCTTGATTGGACTCTTTGGTCAGCCTGTAACAACTATCTTAACCATTCAAAATATCCTCTTTGTCCTCTGTCTCTTGTGGGTATTTTTCAAAACAAAATTCCGTAATCAACTTTAGGAGGTTCCTATGCGTGCAACCATCAAGGACGTAGCCAAACTGGCTGGTGTGTCGCCGTCTACGGTGACCCGCGTCATCCAAAACAGCTCTTCTATTAGTCAAAAAACCAAAGACCTAGTTAGAAAGGCTATGGCGGACCTTAACTACCACCCAAATCTCAATGCTCGTAGTCTGGTTTCCAGCTACACACAAGTGATTGGCTTGATACTTCCTGAAGATTCTGATATCTTCTACCAAAACCCTTTCTTCCCAACAGCCCTGCGTGGCATTTCACAGGTGGCTGCTGACCACAATTATGCAATCCAAATTTCTACGGGAAAAAATGAAGAGCAGCGATTGGAGGCTATTTCTCAGATGGTCTACGGAAAACGGGTTGATGGTCTAATTTTCCTTTATTCCAAGCCAGATGACCCACTGGTCCAGTTAGCCATTCAGCATAAGTTTCCCTTCCTCATTCTCGGTAAGGCAGATTCTCCATTTATCTCCCTAGTCGACAATGACAATATCCAGGCTGGATTTGAAGCGACCAATTACTTTATCAATAAGGGCTACAAGAATATTGCCTTTGTCGCTGGGAACAGGGAATTAGTCGTTTCCCAAGACCGCTATACTGGCTATAAAAACGCCCTCAAATCTCATAATATCCCTCTTGATGAAAACAAGGTCAAGTTTGTGTCTGGTTTCCTATTGGAAGACAGTTCCTACAAGATTTCAAAAAAATTACTCAAACAAGATATTGATGCTATCGTCACAACCGATACCATGGTGGCAGAAGGGATTGTCAAATACCTCAACGAAGTCGGTACAAAACTCCCTATCATCTCCTTTGACTCTGTCAAACCAAAATTGGATATTGAAGCCTATGTCGATGTCCACGCTATCAAACTAGGACGTGTGGCCTTCAATACCCTGCACCAAATCATCAGCGACAATAAGGAAGACAAGCAGGTTTGCTACCGTCGTGTCATTCCGCATACGATTACTGAACTTTAACTTAGAAAGGAGCCGTTCGGCTCATGGCATTACGACAATTTCAAGCATTTCTAGATGATGTAGCTACTATTCGCTTGGTTATGGAAAAACGATTTGATACCGAGCACATGAGTTTTTCCCTCGAGTCCGACGATGCGACATCTCAACTTTTCATTCATTCCTGTCTAGAGGTAGAAAACTTGGTTCTCTACTATCTGACCAGTCTACACGCCTTAAATTTGGACAAGGACTATGTCATTTACGACCAAGACCGCAATAAAACGGAGCTAGGCTATGGTCATATTGTCCGCTCTGCTATTTTTGAACAAAACTATACCTATGATGGCAGTGATTTGGGGACAACTTATAGCCCTCAGTCCACAAGTTTCAAACTCTGGGCACCTATCTCCAAGCAGGTATTTTTAGTCCTTGAGGGGACACCATACACCATGACAAAGGGTTCAAAAGGCGTCTGGCAGGTCACAGTAGAGGGTGATTTGGACAGTCAAAGCTACCACTATCTCCACAAAGTCAATGGCGAATGGATTTCTGTTCATGACCCCTATGCCCTTTCTTCCAAGGCAAACTCTGGCGATAGCTATGTCATCAACCCAAATAAACTCCACAAGGTTCGTCGCGCCAAGACCCAACGACCGATTTCTCAAGCTATTGTCTATGAAATGAGTGTCCGCGACTTCTCTTGGCAGACAGAAGCTGGCTTCAAACACCGTAGTCAATTCCTCGGTCTGACCGAATCACCTGTCTTGGACGGTATGAAACTGGGAATGGACTATATCAAAAATCTGGGCGTTACCCATATTCAGCTTCTTCCTGTTTACGATTTTGGTAGCGTAGATGAAAACAAACCCCAAGCTGTTTATAACTGGGGTTACGACCCTATGCAGTACAACCTGCCAGAAGGCTCCTTCTCCAGCCTACCAGATGATCCCTATGCCCGCATTCTAGAACTCCAAGAAGCTATCCAAGCCTATCACGATGCCGATATTTCCGTCAATATGGACGTTGTTTACAACCATGTTTATCATGCTGAGAAATACGCATTCGAGCTAATTGTCCCTGGTTATTTCTACCGTTACAACGAGCATGGTATGCGGACGGATGGTACCTTCTGCGGCAACGATGTCGCTAGCGAACGCAGCATGGTCCGAAACTACATCAAGCAATCCCTCCGCCAATGGACTAGTATCTATGGTTTTGATGGCTTCCGTTTCGACTTGATGGGCATTTTGGACATCCAAACCATCAACCAAATCCAAGAAGAATTGTTAGCCATTCATCCAAATATCTATCTCTATGGCGAAGGGTGGAAGATGGCAACTGGTCTAGACTATGAAAAACTGGCCCACCAGTACAATGCAGACCAGCTCCCAGAAGTGAGTTTCTTCAACGATGACTATCGTGATACCTTTAAGAAACTATTGCTCAACCCTACCCGTCTAGTTGACAAACAACTACACGAAAAAGTGCAACATCTCCTGACTGGAAGCCGCTACAGCCACTTCATCACACCGCAACAATCACTTAACTACATCGAGTGTCATGACAATGCGACTGCCTTTGACTACTTCCATATTGAACATCCCGACTGGACACCTCAGCAACAAAAACGAGCTGCTAGCTTTGGTCTACAATTGGTCCTCATTTCTCAAGGGATGGCCTTTATCCATAGCGGACAAGAATTCTTCCGTACCAAAGATGAGATTGATAATAGCTACAATATTCCGGATAGAATCAATCGCCTAGACTGGACACGAGCAATTCGTTATAAGGAACATATTCAATTTATTCAAGAGTTAATTGCCTTCCGTAAGGACAATCCAATTCTCAGCCAGAACAGCTATGAAACCATCCAAGAAACCTGTGACTTCTACTGGTTGACTGAGTATGTCCTCCGCTATCAAGTCACAAATGGCGACAAGACTATCCAGTTTATTATCAACTTTGCGGACAGCGATTTTGTTTTTGAAAATGAGGAAAAACAAACCATTCGTTTCAGCTTCCCACCCGTTGACGATAAAAAAGCCCAACAAATCACGCTTGCTGGACAAAGTATTTGTATTTTGGAAGATAAATAGGACCTGAGACCGATTTCATTTTGGATAAACTCGGTTATACTATAAACAATCCTAAATATTTTTCATATCTCCTTAGAACTCATCAGCTTATGCTGGTGAGTTTTTTGCATGATATAAAGCAACCCAGTTCTTGACTGGGTTGTTCATCTTACATTAAGTCTATGATTTTCCGACCAATTCTCTCAATATCATTCTGCATACCTCGAAGTTCGAAGTTATCAATCACAGGAAAGCCAAATCGCTCGGCGTATTGCTTGGCGGTCAAGCAATATTGGTTGTTGAAATTGCGATTGCCTGAACCAACCACACCCAGACAGAGCTCTGCATTGTCCCCAAAAGCGATAAAATCGCCTAAAGGATTGGTCAGAATCTCCACATCTCCGTTATCGACTCCATTTCCGCCCTCCAGATAAGTAGGAAGAAAGGCGACAAAAGGAGCATCCAGCTGGTAAAAGGGAATGTCCTGCTTGACCAGGTCTTTGACATGAACAGTCTCCACCTGCCAGTCGGTCTGGAACTGGAAAAAGTCTTTCAGGCGTTTGACAAAACTCTCTGTATTGCCACTCAGGCTAATATAAACTAGGTAAACGGTTGGTTTCATAAGTCTCCTCTCCGAAGAAAAACACTACATATAGAATACAAATACTATTGTACTCCTATATGTAGTTTTTTGTCAATCAGTCACTTTCCACAAACCGTCCAATAATATTGACATTGTCTGCTACTGAAACAAAGGCTTGTGGGTCCGCTTTTTTCATGATTTGCTTAAACTCACTGAATTCAGCTCGCGTGATGATGGTAATTAAAACCGTCTTTTGCTCATGGTTATAAGCACCCTCAGCACCATTGATAATGGTCACACCGCGATTAAGCTTCTTATGGATTTTCTTAATGACTCGTTCAGGATGATCTGTAATAATCATGGCCTGCATCCGTTTTTGTTTCACGAAAATCGCATCTGTCATGCGACTGGAGATGAACAGCGCAACCATTGAATATAGGGCATATTGCCAGCCAAAGGTCATCCCTGCAATCAACATAATCATAATGTTGACAATCAAGGAAATGGAGCCAACTTGACGTCCCGTCTTCTTGCGAATAATAATAGAGACAATATCAGTACCACCACTAGATACATTGTTCCTAAGCGCAAATCCAATCCCAGTTCCCAGCATGAGACCACCAAAAATAGCATTGACTAAAGGGTCTGTCGTCAGGGTAACTGGCGGCATAAATTGGATAAAGAAAGAACTGAAGGATACCGTAATAAAGGTAAAGATAGTAAATTTATAACCAATTTTATACCAAGCTAAGATAAGCAAGGGAATGTTCAGGCCGTAGTAAACCACCGCAATCGATACATTCCAACCAGCGTAAGAAGCTACCAGAGCAGAAACAATCTGTGCAAGACCAGTAACTCCAGACGAATAGACATTCCCTGGTCGAAAGAAAAAATTCACCGCAATACTAGATAGGAGTCCATAAATAATGGACCCCGATATCCGTTCTGCATATTTTTCTCGAGAAATCCCCGAAATAACTGACCAAAATTTATTCTTTCTGGCCTTTCTTAAGAAAAGAACACGCTGTTTTCTGAAAAATTTATTCATTTTCAAGTGTAATATCTAAAGCCAATTCCTCTAATTGAGCTGATGCAACCGTACTTGGTGCCTGTGTCATCGGATCAGATGCCTTGTTATTCTTCGGAAAGGCAATTACTTCACGGATATTGTCCTCACCTGCCAAGAGCATGACAAAACGGTCCAAACCGATAGCCAAGCCACCGTGTGGTGGGAAACCGTAGTCCATAGCTTCGAGCAAGAAACCAAACTGCTCATGGGCATCCTCAGCTGAGAAACCAAGAGCCTTGAACATCCGTTCTTGCATGTCTTTTTGGTTGATACGAAGGCTACCGCCGCCCAACTCATAACCATTCAAGACAATATCGTAGGCAACTGCACGCACCTGTGCCAAATCACCATCCAAATGATGAGCCGTTTCTTCTGTAGGCAAGGTGAATGGGTGGTGGGCACTCATGTAGCGACCTTCTTCTTCAGACCACTCAAACATTGGCCAATCCACAATCCAGAGGAAGTTGAACTTGCTTTCGTCAATCAATCCCTGCTCTTTAGCCAAGCGATTACGCAAGGCACCCAAGGTATTGTTGGCAACTTCCAATTTATCTGCCACAAAGAGAACTAGGTCCTTGTCTTCAAGTTGTAAACTTGCTGTCAAGTTTGCTGTAATGTCTGTCAAGAACTTAGCAACTGGGCCCGTTAATTCTCCCTTGTCTACTTTAACCCAAGCAAGACCTTTGGCACCAAATTGTTTAGCGTATTCTGTTAATTTATCAATGTCTTTACGTGAGTAGCTATCCGCCGCACCCCTGACCACAATGGCTTTGACAACTGGTGCTTCTGAGAAGACTTTAAAGTCAACTTCCTTGACAACCTCTGTCAAGTCTTGCAAAAGCATCTCAAAACGAGTATCTGGTTTGTCAGAACCATAGAAGTTCATCGCATGGTCATAGGACATACGTGGGAAGGGCAAGGTCACATCGATTCCTTTGGTATCTTTCAAGACCTTGGCAATCAAACCCTCTACTATGTCTTGGATCTCAACTTCATTCAAGAATGAGGTTTCCAAATCCACCTGTGTAAACTCAGGTTGACGGTCCCCACGCAAGTCTTCATCACGGAAACACTTAACGATTTGGTAGTAGCGGTCAAAACCTGCATTCATCAAGAGCTGCTTAGTAATCTGCGGACTTTGCGGAAGGGCATAGAAATGACCTTTTGATACACGAGATGGCACCAAGTAGTCACGCGCACCTTCTGGCGTTGACTTGGTCAACATTGGTGTTTCCACATCGATAAATTCAAGCTCGTCTAGGTAGTTACGAATGCTGTGGGTTACGGCTGCACGCAATTTGAAGTTGTTGAGCATTTCTGGACGACGAAGATCCAAATAACGGTAACGAAGGCGGGTATCATCACTAGCTTCAATCCCGTCCTTGATTTCAAATGGAGTCGTCTTGGCCGTGTTCAACACTGTCAAACCGGATACTTGTAGTTCAACAGCTCCTGTTGGGATATTGTCATTAGCTTGCTCACGCTCCACAACTGTTCCTGTCACCTCAATAACAAATTCAGAGCGAAGTCCCTCTGCTTTTGCCATCAATTCCGCATCAACTGACTCAGGATTAATCACCAATTGCATAATACCTTCACGGTCACGTAAGTCAATGAAAATCAAGCCACCCAAGTCACGACGGCGGCCAACCCAACCTTTCAAAGTAATTTCCTGTCCGACATGTTCCTTTCGAACACGTCCTGCATACATAGAACGTTTCATATTCTTCCTCTTTTACTGATTTTATACCTATTCATTCTACCATAAAATGGCTAATTTTTGGGGGAAATTGCCGAGAAAAATCGAAAAACCAGCCCTAACCGACTGGTTTACTATATACCATATCCAAATGCGGAATATCATCCTCCAAATATACTTCAGAAACTGGCTTAAAGCCTAGTGATTGATAGAATTTTTCTAAATAGGCTTGGGCACCAATTCTAATTTGACTTTCTTTCCATTCATTTGTAATGTAATGAATAGCTTTCTCCATCATTGGCCGACCCAATCCTTTACCACGATGGCTTGGCTTGATGACCACACGACCGATGGAAACTTCATCATAACTTAGACCAGCTGGCAAGATTCTCAAGTAAGCTACTAACTCTCTTTCATCAGTTCCCAAAAGATGAAGACAGTTTGGATCCTTTCCATCAACTTCAGGATAGGGACAAGCTTGTTCTACAACAAACACATTGGTCCGAAGTGTCAAGATAGTGTAAAGTTCCTGTAAACTTAGTTGGTCAAATGCTTTTATTTCCCACTTCATACATTCCTCCTAGGGCAGAATGTTCCCTGCACTTCTGTAAATCTCATACCATTCTGGTCTAGTTAAGGTAATCTGGCTAGCCTGGGCAATCTTTGTCAGGCGATCTGGATTCATAGAACCTACAATGGTTTGAATTTTCGCTGGATGGCGTAATATCCAAGCAACGACAATGGTTTCATGTGAAACATGGTAGCGCTCTGCTATTTCCTCAAGGGTGCGATTGAGCTCTGTATAGTCTGGATGGTTAGCAAAAATCCCCTTTTGTAAGTCAATCAAGAAGGGTGACCAAGCCTGAATGGTGACTTTTTTGAGCTGGCAATAATCAATCAGTCCACCATCCCGCATCGTAGCCACATCATCTTTCATATTGACATGGAGACCCGCATCAATCAGAGGCGTATGGGCAGGCGACAACTGGAGTTGATTCACAGCCAAGGGCTTATCCAAATAGGACTGGAGCAGTTCCATCTGGTGAATATTCTGGTTGCTGACGCCAAAATGGCGAACCTTACCGGCTTTTTCTAGCAAATAGAAGGCCTCAGCTACCTCCTCTGCCTCCATCAAAGCATCCGGTCGGTGCAAGCATAGCACATCCAGATAGTCCGTATCCAAGCGCTCTAAAATCCCATCAACCGACTGCAAAATATAGTCTTTTGAAAAATCAAAATAGCCCTTGCGGATACCGCATTTGGACTGGAGAATGATGTCCTCGCGCCTGATACCCAGCTCCTTCATGGCAGAGGCAAAGCGGATTTCCGATTGACCGCCACCATAAATATCGGCGTGATCGAAAAAGTTTATTCTCTCTTCCAGACTGGTCTCTAAGACCCGACTAGCTTCCTGATCTGACAGGGCTACCATGCGCATACAGCCCAAAGCAATCCGTGATACCTGTAAACCTGTTTGTCCTAATTCTTGCATTGGATACTCCTTTTGAAAACGTTTTTCTATTCCCATTATAGCACAAAAACCCGACAAATGCCGGGTTTTGAAAATCTATGAACGAGTTTTGCACAAACTGTGGAAAACTTGTGTAAAAATGACATTTTCTGTGGAAAACTAGGGTTTCATTTCCATAAAAAACTTCTCCACATCCCTTTCTTGACTTCGTAAAAAGATATGTTCGGCATAATCATAAAGGAAACTCTTAGGATTGACCTTGCTTAACTCCTTATAAGCCTGGCTAGGATAAACATCCTTTGCCAACCAATTCTGGTCAATCTTCTCACCAGAAAAGTAAGCGCGATTGACTGGTACCATAAACCGAGAAATGCTCTCCGCAACCTCCGTAGAGTACCAACCCTCATCGTGCATCATCCGGTGGACCATAATGTCGCTACTATTGTCAAAAACAGACTGCATATGAGCTGTTAATTCACGCAAATCTGGATTTGTAGGCTGAGCTTTTTTTGCCCAAAAAGCCGTATCCAATTGCCCTTTTTGATAATCTAAGCCAGACTTATCCACAGTCACCTGACCTATTACAGCAGGATATACTGAGAAGGCTCCGTTCACCACCTCAGTATAAGTGGTCTTTCCAAGGTCCTCTGAAACAATGTTCTGGGCATGCGTATGGCCAGAAAAACCAAATTGAACCCCATAGCGATCCAATAGCCGCTTGACATCTATCGTATTATCCAGAGTATAGCCTTTGGACAGCATGTGGTGCTGCCGAAGGACATTGTGGTGTACAACTGGAAGGGCCTGGACACCAGCCTCTTCAGCCGCCTGCAACTGCTCCTCCATCCAGTCTAGCGTCTCCTTCTTGATCCGACCATTGGTCTTTGGACCTCCTTTTCCCATCCCATCGCTGTAGATATTGGAATCCAGCATGATAAACCACAGATTAGAAGAAACTTTGCTCAAATAACTAAGAGAATGGGCATCGCGATTGGCCGCTTGATTATAACCAAAATCTACAAAAATCTCCGCAAAATCCTTATGGGAAACCTGAGCAACCACTTCCTGCTGGTCTCCCTTAAAGGCGCGCGCCCAGCCACTGGCTATATCATGATTTCCTGGTATCACCTGCACCTGGGTACCAGCTTTCTCCATCTTCCCAAAATACTCCGCCAACTCCAGCATGCTCTGCTTTTCACCATTGAGGGTCAAATCTCCACTGACCAGCAAATGCTTGGGCTTATCCCGTTTGACCTGCTCCAAAAGAGCATCCATCCGCTCTTTTCCATAGCGGAGCTCCTTACCAGCAGCCGTCTTTTCGATATAGGAGAAAGCCTCGCCAGTATCAAATAAAGTTGGTGACAGATAATGGAGATCACTGATAATCCAAATTTGATCCTCCTTGGTCAAATTTCGATTCGGATATGCAACGACCTGCTGTTGAGTAGTGAAGTTCAAAATTAACAAAATACTGAGTAACAAACCAGTTAAGATTATCGTTTTCTTCATAGTCCCAGTATATCACTGATAACATTTACCAACAAGAAAAGGCTCCTAAGAACCTTTTCAAATTGAAAAATCAGTTTAACTTCGTCATTATTTTGCAAACTCTGCTGCCTTCATGCCCGCCTGACGGCCAAACACGATAATATCCGCCACCGCATTACCACCAATACGGTTTTGACCATGAACACCACCAGTTACTTCACCAGCAGCATAAAGACCAGAAATTGCTGAACCGTCTGCTTTCAATACTTCAGTATTGGTATTGATTTTCACACCACCCATTGTATGGTGAATACCAGGTGCAACTTTAATGGCATGGTAAGAACCAGTATTCAAAGCATGGTCCATACCTGATGTGCGACCAAATGCTGCATCATTTTTATCTGCCACAGCCTTGTTCCAAGTATCAAGTGTTGTTTGAAGAGCATCCGCAGGTACACCAATTTCTTTGGCCAAATCCGCAAGAGTAGCACCCGTTTTTACAAGACCTTTTTCTTCGTATTGAGCAATAGCCTTCACACGATCTTTCAAGGCATCATCAAAGATAACATAAGCGTAGTTTGGATCCAAACTATTGATAGCTGCAGAAACTTTATCACGTGTTTCCAATTCGTTAACAAAACGCTCACCTTTTGAGTTGACAAGGATAGCACCTTCGCCACGAACTGCTTCTGTAATCAAGTAAGAAGTTTCTTGCTCAACACTTGGGTGAATTTGGATTTGTTCCATATCAACAGTTGCTGCACCTTCTGATTCAGCAAGCGCAATACCATCACCTGTTGAACCTTCTTGGTTGGTTGTAACATAACCTTTCAATGCTGGATTTAATTTAGCAACCATTTCCAAGTCTGCACCGAAACCACCAGTTGCCAATACAACTGCTTTAGCTGAGATTTTCTTAGTTTCACCAGCAATCTCAACTTCAACACCTGTTACAGCCCCGTCTTTATCTTGGAGTTTTGTAACATCTGCATTAACAAAAATTGGTACTTCACGTTCAACAAGATTGTGGTAAAGACCATTTACCAAGTAGCCACCAACAGCTGAACCATCTGCTGGACGGTGTGTACGTTTTTCACTCATACCACCTGTAGTAGTCAAGTTACTAAGAGTAATACCCAACCCATCCAACCAGTCAATTGCACTAGCTGAATTGTCGACAAGATAACGAAGCAATTCGGGATCGTTTGTTCCCTTACCACCCTTCAAAGTTTCTTCATAGAATTTATCATTTGTATCAGCAATTCCTTCTGCTTCCTGGAATTTGGTTTGAGAAGCATTCATGCCGGCTGATGATTTAGCAGTATTACCACCAATAACTGGCATTTTTTCTAATAATACTACGCTAGCACCTGCATCTTTTGCTGAAATTGCAGCAGACATCCCTGCTCCACCAGAACCCACGACGATTACATCATAGCTGTCTTTCAATTCGGATGGATCCGTGTATTCCTTCACGGATGCACCAGAAACGGCTTCTTCTTTAGAAGATGAAGTTGTTGTACTAGACGTCGTTGACGTAGCTGAATTCTCTGCTTTACCACCGCAAGCAACCAAAAATAGAGCTGCAAGAAAAGCAAAAACAATACGTAACCATAGGTTTTTCTTCATAAGTTCCTCCTGTTTGTTGAGATATTCACATTATATCATTTTGTTTAATTTATTTCAATATATATTCTAAAGGAACAAATGAAATTGTGCAGTAAAACCAAAAATGCACAAGCTATTGCCAGTGCATTCTTATTACTTGTCTTATTTGTCGAATTGTGCAAAAAATTGCTCAATTTCTTCTATTGTAGCCTGACTACCTTTTTGAAGTATGGAAACTGCTTTTCCTCCTTCAATATATAACAAGCTTGGAACCGTTTCGATACCACTTGCCTTTAGAAACTGCTCTAATTGACCAGTTGGATCTTCTTCACTATCCAAATAATAGACAGTTTGTTGTGTTTGTTCAACTGTTTGACTCAATTTGGGAACAAAGGCTCTACAATATTGACAAGATTCCCGACCAACATACAAGAAAAATGAATCCTTGTTTGCTAATTTATTCTCTACTTGGTCAATACTTAGTTCTTGATAAGACTTAACAGCTTCCGCATATTCAGACGCAGCATTAACAGGTTGACTTGTTGACTTGACAAAGTAAATGATTGATGTCAGACCGAGAATGACTAGTACAATGCCAATGAATTTTCGTACCATTTTTCCTCCTAATTGATATGGAAAAAGCCCAGAATAGGGCTTTTAACTTTGAACAAATCTTAGAGCATTTTGTTGTAGAATTCTACGACAAGTGCTTCGTTGATTTCTGGGTTGATTTCATCGCGCTCTGGCAAGCGAGTCAATGAACCTTCCAATTTTTCAGCATCGAATGATACGAAAGCTGGACGGCCAAGAGTTGCTTCAACTGCTTCCAAGATAGCTGGAACTTTAGCTGACTTCTCACGAACTGAGATCACTTGACCAACTTCAACGCGGTATGAAGGGATATCAACGCGTTTGCCGTCAACAAGGATGTGACCGTGGTTTACGAATTGACGTGCTTGACGACGAGTGGTTGCCAAACCAAGACGATAAACGACGTTATCCAAACGACGCTCCAAAAGAAGCATGAAGTTGAAACCAAGGGTACCTTGTTTGATTTTAGTAGCTTGTACGAACAAGTTACGGAATTGTTTTTCACCCAAACCGTAAGAGAAACGCAATTTTTGTTTCTCAGCCAATTGCAAACCGTATTCTGATAATTTAGAACGGTTGTTTGGTCCGTGTTGACCTGGTACGTAGTTACGACGTGCCAATTCTTTACCTGTACCTGTCAATGACAAGCCAAGACGACGAGCTTGTTTCCAAGATGGTCCTGTATAACGTGACATAAAAATGTCCTCCTCAATAAAATAAATATATTGTAGGAAATAACGTTTTAAGCAAACCTGATTCGTGCAGGAGGCCTTCATCGAAACAGCAACGATTACTCTTCTTGCTGACCTTCTGTTGACGAGCTTCATTTTGCCCTGCTGTTATTTCGCACAAAGATTAGTATAACACAAAAAAAAGGCTCTGTAAAGCCTTTATATTAGTTAATCCAAATAATGAATCAAAATCTTCTCCGTCAAGATGTCTGAGTAGGTATAAGATTCCACAAAGGTATTGTTGGGATCCTCATACTCCACAATAAAGAGTGACTGATAGACCTCGATAATCCGACCTTGCTTGTTTTTTTCACGCTTACGCCCATTCTCCAGGGTCAATTCCACAATTTGTCCTTCATGGTCCTTAATATCCTGTTTGATTTGCTTCATCTTGGCAACATCTGTAAATGCATCACTCATGCTCTATCCATCCTCTCTCTTGGAAATACTTGCAAATTTATTATACTCTTTTTGGAACATGAGTTCCACGGTGCCACGCGCACCCGAACGGTTTTTCTCGATGATAACCTCGACCGTATTATTGGGAATACCACCGTCTTCCTGCTCACCCCGCTCATAATAATCATCACGGTAGAGGAAGGCAACAATATCCGCATCCTGCTCAATCGAACCCGATTCACGAATATCAGAAAGAACTGGACGTTTGTCCTGCCGTTGCTCAACTCCACGAGACAGCTGACTGAGGGCAATAACCGGCACTTTCAATTCCTTGGCCAGAATTTTCAGCTGACGGGAAATCTCCGAAACCTCTTGTTGCCGGTTTTCGCGACCAGTCCCTGTAATCAACTGCAAATAGTCAATCAAAATCAGACCGAGATTGCCAGTTTCTTGGGCCAATTTCCTCGACCGCGAGCGAATCTCCGTAATTTTGATACCCGGCGTATCGTCGATATAAATGCTAGCCCGCGCTAAATTGGCTTGAGCCACCATATACTTGTTCCACTCTTCTTGAGTCAAGTGACCCGTACGAATGGCACGCGAATTGATAACCCCTTCCGAGGCCAGCATACGGTCCACCAAGCTCTCTGCACCCATTTCCAAAGAAAATATGGCGACGGTCAAGCCTAGCTTGGTCCCGATATTTTGCGCGATATTGAGGGCAAAGGCCGTTTTCCCCACCGCAGGACGGGCCGCAAGGATAATCAACTCTTCCTCGTGGAGTCCTGTCGTCATTGCATCCAGTGCAGGATAGCCCGTCGCAATCCCCGTAATGTCCGAAGTCTGCTTGGCACGGGTTTCCAGATTATCAAAGTTGATATTGAGGACATCGTCAATCCGTTTGAAACCGCTACGGCTAGCTCCTTCGCTGACATCAATCAGGGCCTTCTCTGCATTGGCAATAATATCATCCGACCCGTCAGCTCCATCGTAGGCCTGATTAACAGCCTCTGTCAGACGAGCAATCAACTTACGCAGGTTGGATTTCTCAGCGACAATCTTGGCATAGAACTCCGCATTGGCCGCCGTCGGTACCGAACTAATAATCTCTGCCAAATAAGCCAAGCCACCGATATTTTCCAAGTCACCATGATTGACCAAGTAGTTACGCATAGTGGTCGCATCAATGGCCTCATTCTTATCCGCCAACGCAATCATTGCCTTGAAAATCAGCTTATGGGCATGCTTGAAAAAGTCTTCAGCCTCGATATACTCACGGACAAAGACCAGCTTGCCCTCGTCTAGGAAAATGGCACCCAACACCGACTGTTCCGCTAAAATATCCTGGGGCTGTACCCTCAATTCGTCTAATTCTGCCAAGATTTCACCTCCTCACCAATATGACTAAAAATCAAATAGTTTAAGCCTCTTTGATACTCAAATTGATGACGCCTGTTACATCCTGATAGATTTTCACAGGAACATCAATCAAACCCAAGGCACGAATTGGGTGGTCCAATTGAATATGACGCTTGTCAATCTTGATACCAAATTGTTTTTCCAATTCCTCGGCAATCTTCTTGCTGGTAATAGAGCCGAAGGTACGTCCGTCTGGACCCACTTTTTCGACAAATTTGACCAAGGTAGCTTCCTCAGCCAGCTTTGCCTTGATGGCTTCTGCTGCTGCAACCTGCTCGGCATGGGCTTTTTCTTTTGATTTTTCTTGACCACGCAGGGCACTGATGGCCTGGGTAGTTGCCTCTTTGGCTAAGTTTTTCTTAATCAAAAAGTTTTGGGCATAGCCTGTTGGCACTTCCTTGATTTCGCCTTTTTTTCCTTGGCCTTTTACGTCTGCTAAAAAGATAACTTTCATCTATTCTCTCCTAACTTTCACTAAGTTCCTGACGAATCGTATCCGTCAATTTATCATAGACTTGATCCATTGTAAGGTCGTAGACTTGGGCTGCAGCCAGGTTAAAGTGACCGCCTCCGCCCATTTCCTCCATAATCCGCTGGACATTGATTTTACTGTGGCTTCTTGCAGAAATCGCCACATAATCTTGAGTATTTTCCGTCAGAACAAAGACTGCCTCAATGCCTGCCATATCCAAAATGGTATCCGCCGCCTTACTTGGAACGACTGTATCATACTTGGTTCCTTCCTGGCCACGGGCAATGACGATTTGGGGTTCAAACCGCTGTCCTTGCAAAATCAGCTCGTTAATCTGACGGTATTCATCAAATTCTGTCGCTGAAATCTGCTGAATTTCCAGACTATCACTACCGCGAGTACGCAGATAGCTAGCCACATCGAAGGTCCGACTGGTCACGCGCGAGGTAAAATTCTTGGTGTCCAGCATAATCCCCGCCATCAACAAGCTTGACTGAAGACGATTAAGCTTGTGGCGCTTGTCATTCTGGAATTGAATAAGCTCTGTCACCAACTCACTGGCTGAACTTGCACCACTCTCGATATAGGTCAAGATAGCATTATCAGGGAAATCCGTATCTCTACGATGGTGGTCTACGACTATAACCTGGGTAAACAAATCATACAATTCCTTATCCAAGGTCAAGCTAATCTTAGAATGATCCACCATGATCATCAGAGAGTGGGAAGTAACCATCTGCTTGGCTTCTTGAATTGTAAGCAGGTTCGAACAATTCTCATCGCTCAATTTTTTTATCGCACGAACAATATCCGGGGCCATCTCATCGGGATTATAGACCGTATAGGCATTGTTCATGATATTTTGCGCAAAATACTGCATCCCAACAGAGGAGCCCAGAGCATCCATATCCAAGTTTCGATGTCCGACTACAAACACCGCATCGACTGACTTGAGCTTATCAGACACCGCTGTCATCATGGCACGAGTACGGGTACGAGTACGTTTGACAGATGATGCTGAGCCACCACCAAAAAAGAGCGGTTGTTTACGGTCGTCATTCTCTTTGACAACAGCCTGGTCACCACCACGGACCTCTGCCATGTTCAAATTTTGCAGGGCAACTTGACCAATTTGATGATGGTTGGTTGTCCCGTAAGCTAAACCCATACTAAGCGTTAGGCTTAATTCTAACTTTTTAGCCTCTTCACGAAACTTGTCAATGACCGAAAATTTATCTTCAATCAAACTTTCCAAAACACCGTAGTCCGTGAAAAAATAAAAACGATCCATAGAACCACGGCGGTAGTAAATGCCATAACCATTACAAAAATCGGACACAAACTGAGCCAAGAAAGAATTGACCTGGCTAATCTGAGAATCCGTTATTGTATCCTCCAGCTCATCATAGTTATCCACCGAAATGATCCCGATAACTGGTCGACTGCCAATCAAACTATTGGTTGCAGAATATTCATTGGAGGCATCAAAAAAGTAAAATAAGCCCTGTTCAAAATCAACATTGACCGCATAGCGTTTTCCAGAAAAATTAGCATAAACCCTATCTTCATCTAGACCGACATCAATAATTTCACGTAGCTTTTTCTGGTCAAATTCACCATTTTCCTGAGCGAAAATCAACTCCGCAAAAGGATTAAACCACTCGACTTGATTGGTCTCTGCTTGAACCTTAATCACACCGATCGGCATCTGATCCAAAAGCTTCATGAGACCAGAATTTGCCTGACTATTTAAATATTCAATCTGCTCCAGTTCGCTAAATTCATAGGAATGTTTCTGATAAATAAAGAGCACAACTAAGACAATTAAGCTCAGTAAAAGCGCAAAAATTGTGAGGACGCTTGTCGGAAAAATGCGGTGAATAACAGCCACTAGTCCAAACAAAATCAGTCCAATCATGACAAAATGAATTGTCGAAAATCGAAATTTTTTCATCACTAACCTCTGACTGCCATTCTACCATAAATTACCGAAAAATTCTAGCTATGACCCTGAAATCCAAAGGAAAAAGCAGTCACAAGGATTACTTCTTATCCTTATTTTTGGCAATGGAACGGCTACGCCCTTCCAAATAGACCATGAGAATGGAGATATCTGCTGGATTGACACCGGAAATCCGACTGGCCTGGCCGATGGTTTCTGGTGAAATCAGCTTGAACTTCTGACGGGCTTCGGTTGCTATGGAGTCAATGTCATCCCAGTCAATGTCGGCTGGAATACGTTTTTCTTCCATGCGTTTCATCTTCTCTACCTGATCCAAGGCCTTGGCAATGTAGCCTTCATACTTGACCTCTGTTTCAATCAATTCAATGGTCTTGGCATCCAAGTCCTCTGCCGCAGGGCCGATAAAGGCTACCGCATCTGCGTAGGTCACGTCTGGACGACGCATGAATTCCTTGGCAGTCAAAGCGTCTGTCAAGGGCTTGAAGCCCATAGCAACGACTTTTTCATTGGTTTCCTTGATTGGCTTGAGTTTAATAGACTCCAAGCGTTTCATTTCATTGTCAAACTGGTTTTTATGGATTTGGAAAACCTGCCAGCGTTCATCATCCACCAAGCCCACCTGACGACCAATCTCCGTCAGTCGCATATCGGCATTGTCATGACGCAAAATCAAGCGGTATTCTGCCCGACTGGTCAAGAGGCGGTAAGGTTCCACCGTTCCCTTGGTCACCAAGTCGTCAATCATGACACCTATGTAGCCGTCACTTCGTTTCAAAATCAGCTCTGGCTTGCCCTGTACCTTGAGGGCGGCGTTGATACCAGCTACAATTCCCTGACCAGCTGCTTCTTCATAACCTGATGTTCCGTTTGTCTGACCTGCTGTAAAGAGCCCTGAAATCTTCTTGGTTTCCAGCGTCGCCCGCAACTGGTGCGGCATGACCATATCGTACTCAATGGCATAACCCGTCCGCATCATCTGGGCATTTTCCAAGCCTTTAATAGAGTGAATCAAGTCCTGCTGTACATCTTCTGGCAGACTGGTTGACAGCCCTTGAACATAAATTTCATCGGTGTTGCGGCCTTCTGGCTCTAGGAAAAGCTGGTGGCGTTCCTTGTCGGCAAAACGGACAATCTTGTCCTCGATTGACGGACAATAACGGGGACCAATCCCCTTAACAATCCCTGAAAACATAGGTGCCCGATGGAGATTGCTGTTGATAATCTCATGGCTGGTCGCATTAGTATAGGTCAACCAGCAAGGAATCTGATCCTGCAAATAATCCTCATCCTTGGACAAAAATGAAAAATGGTTAGGCTTTTCATCGCCTGGTTGAATCTCCGTGTCTTCATAGTTAATGGTACGAGCATTGACACGCGGTGGCGTTCCTGTCTTGAACCGACCGATTTCAAGACCAAGCTCCTTCAGATTATCCGCCAGCGTGATAGAAGCAAGGCTATTGTTAGGGCCTGATGAATATTTGAGGTCACCGATGATAATCTCACCACGCAGGGCTGTACCAGTTGTCACTACGACCGCCTTGGCTGAGAATTTCTGGTTGGTAGCCGTGCGGACACCGATAACCTTGCCATCCTCCACCAAAATCTCATCAATCATAGTTTGACGTAGGGTTAGATTTTCCTGACGCTCCACCGTCCGCTTCATCTCTGCTGCATACTCTGCCTTATCTGCCTGAGCCCGCAAGGCACGAACAGCTGGCCCCTTGCCCATATTGAGCATTTTCATCTGAATGTAGGTCTTGTCAATGTTGCGGCCCATTTCGCCACCCAGGGCATCGATTTCCCTTACCACAATCCCCTTGGCAGAGCCGCCAATAGAGGGATTACAAGGCATAAAGGCCACCATATCCAAATTAATAGTTGCAAGCAAGGTCTTACAGCCCATCCGACTGGCTGCCAAGCCCGCCTCTACACCCGCATGCCCCGCACCAATCACGATGACATCGTAGTTTTCTGCAAATGTGTGTGTCATGTTGTTTACTCCTTCATGTTCATAATGTGTTTAACTTGTCCACTCCAGTTTGGCAATTCCTCTGCCAGAAAAACTGGTACGACATCTAGGTTGACAAGTTTGTCAACGTCTATCCATTCACAAGCTTGTTTCAAGTTGTCTTCAATCATCTCCTCAGGCATTTCTCCAACAGGCTCCACGATAAAATGAAGCTCGATATTGTGAAAGTCTATACCTTCATGTGTAAATTGATTTTCAACAACAAAAGCCAATTGATTGACACGACTGTCAACCCCTAATTCTTCTTTGACTTCTCGAACAGCCGCATCCGCTGCTACCTCATTGACCTCAACTGCACCGCCAATGGTATAATAACGGCCCTTAGAGTCCTTCGTGAGAAATATTTTCCCGTCTTTTATAAGCAATGCAGTGGCACGAACACCGAAAATTTGGTTGTCAACTCTGGTTCTGAAATCCATTTATCCTTCTCTTTTCTAAAATTTCGTCCAGATATGGAACTAAGTTTTTCTTATTTTTATCGGTAGGAGCTAACCATAGAAAATCTGTATGCTCTTCTGGGTCAAGAAGAATGGTTTTCGGTTGTTCAGGAAGTGTCACTTCATAGACTAGCCTTGTAAACACCGTCTGTTTTTCTTCATCAAACTGACTATCTTCATGGATAATGATCAGATTTTCCTTTTCTATCGAAATACCTGTTTCTTCAAAACACTCTCTCACTGCAGCATCACGGGGCAATTCATTCTCTTCGACACGACCGCCTGGAATGTCCCAATATTGAGGAAAAACATTGGGTTTGCCACGCTTAGTCTGCGAACGCTGAATAATCAAGTAGCTGTCTGCAACAGTCAGCAAGACATGGGCAATCAATTTAACAGGCATGGTTTCCTCCGCTACTTTAGTTGTCTTTGTTCATAAAATGCTTTAGTTGTCCGTCCCAGTTGGCTAACTCGGTCTTAAGAAAGGCTGGATTGAGATTCAGTTTCTCTAAGCCCGCAAAAGCAACCCATTCACACTGGCGAACAGAATTTCCTTCTTCCAGATTGGTAGCTGGATTAGACAGTGGGGTAACTATATAGAGAAATTCAATCTGATGATAGGATTTCTCCTGCAAGGTGAACTGATTTTCAACGATGAAAGCTAGTGGTCCAACCTCCACATCAATTCCGATTTCTTCTTTCATTTCCCGTTGCACAGCCTCTTCGGTTGTTTCGCCAAGCTGAATAGCTCCACCCAAAGTGTAGTATTTCCCTTCAGGCGACTTAACGAGATAAAGTTTCTCATCTTGTACCACCAAGCCCGTTGCCCGAACACCGAAGATTTGATTGTCGTGTCTCGTTCTGAAATCCATCTTCTCTCCCCAATCGCAAAAAATAGCCAAAACTCTCGAAAATTGCAGGACAAAAAAGCCTACAATTCCCATGAGCTTTGACCATCATAGTTCTTGTTAGAAATATTGTATCAAATTGTCCTGACAAGTCAAGTTAAACAATCTTTACAAACCTGTCAACTAAATATACTGACAAGCCACTCCATCCTTGTAGGCCATATCAATCATTCCACCGCCCAGACATTCTTGTCCGTCATAGAAAACAACGGCTTGTCCTGGTGTGATAGCCCGTTGTGGCTCTTCAAATATGACTTCTGCCTTATCACCTCTTACCTTGACAGTTACTTGACTGTCTGGTTGACGGTAGCGGAACTTAGCTGTACACTCAAGTGTGAATTCTTCAGGCATATCACGTGTAAAATGAACTTGACTAGCCTGTAAAGAAGTTGACATCAAGGACTCATGATAGAAGCCTTGTCCGACATAGAGGATATTTTTGGACAGGTCTTTTCCGACAACAAACCAAGGTTCATTATCCCCACCGATTTGTCCTCCGATACCAAGCCCGCCCCGCTGGCCGATCGTATAGTACATGAGGCCTGTATGTTCTCCCATATCACGACCGTCAACGGTCATCATGCGACCGGGCTGGGCTGGCAAATACTGCCCTAAAAATTCTTTGAAGTTCTTCTCACCGATAAAGCAGATACCTGTCGAGTCTTTCTTCTTAGCTGTCGCCAAGCCTGCTCGCTCTGCTATTTCCCTCACCTGAGGCTTTTGTAAATGGCCGAGCGGAAACATGGTTTTCTGCAACTGTTCCTGTGATAGTTGGCTAAGGAAATAGGTCTGGTCCTTGCCATTGTCTGCTCCACGTAGCATATGGACGGTGCCGTCCTCGTCGCGTGACACCTGAGCATAATGCCCTGTCGCCACATAGTCCGCACCCAAGTTCATAGCGTAATCCAAGAAGGCCTTGAACTTGATTTCCTTGTTACACATGACATCTGGATTGGGCGTCCGTCCTGCCCGATACTCTGCTAGGAAGTACTCAAATACGCGGTCCCAGTACTCTTTTTCAAAGTTGACAGAGTAGTAAGGAATGCCGATCTGGTCTGCCACTACAGCCACATCCTTGTAATCTTCTGTTGCTGTACAGAAGCCATTTTCATCCGTGTCATCCCAGTTTTTCATGAAGATGCCGATCACATCGTAGCCCTGCTCTTTGAGCAAGAGAGCCGTAACCGATGAATCCACACCGCCACTCATACCGACAACAACACGGGTTTTCGAATTGTCAATTGACATCATCTTCTCCCATCTTTTCGTAGAAATAACGATTTGAAGGTCGTATTCCAAAAATTTTTTCAAAAAACGATTTGAAGGTCGATTTTGAACAACTTGTATTATACCACACAAAAGGGAGAAGAAACAGGAATTTGGTATTGAAACCCCATTCATCTAGGCATTCTATCCAAATCAAAAATTTGATATAATAGTATTAAGAAAAACGTGAGGATAGTTATGACAAATTTAAAATTTCAATCGGTCTTTGATATTATCGGGCCTGTTATGATTGGACCTTCTTCCAGCCATACAGCTGGGGCAGTCCGCATTGGGAAAATTGTGTCTTCCATCTTTGGTGATGAGCCAACCGAGGTCGAATTCCAACTTTACAACTCTTTTGCCAAGACCTATCGTGGGCACGGTACGGATGTGGCCTTGGTAGCAGGCATTTTAGGCATGGATACAGACGACCCACGCATTCCTGACTCTCTGGATATTGCTCGGGAGCGTGGTATTAAGGTTTACTGGCGTGTCAACAAGGACAGCAATACCCCCCATCCCAATACCACACGAATCATCATTAAAAATGACAAAAAGTCCATCTCAGCCACAGGCGTTTCAATTGGTGGAGGCAATATACAAGTAACGGAGCTCAACGGCTTTTCTGTCAACCTGAATATGAACACTCCGACAATTATCATCGTTCACCAAGATGTTCCAGGTATGATTGCCAAGGTAACTGACATCTTATCAAAATACAATATCAATATTGCTCAAATGAACGTGACACGTGAACAAGCTGGCGAAAAAGCTATTATGATTATCGAAGTGGATGCTCGCCAATGTGAAAATTCTATTGCAGAAATTGAAAAAATTCCCCATCTGCACAATGTTACCTTCTTCAACTAGAAAGAGAAAGACATGTTTTATACTATCGAAGAATTAGTTCAGCAAGCCGAACAGTTTTCTGGCAATGTAGCTGAACTCATGATTGCGACTGAAATTGAATTGACAGGGCGTAGCCGAGAAGAAATCTTGACAATCATGTCAAGAAACTTGACAGTCATGAAAGCGTCGATTGTTGACGGATTAACAGAAAGCAAGTCCGTTTCTGGATTGACAGGTGGTGACGCTGCCAAGTTGGACGCTTATATGAAAAAGGGCAAGACGCTGTCTGATTCCTCTATCCTATCGGCAGCAAGAAATGCTATGGCTGTCAATGAGTTGAACGCCAAAATGGGCTTGGTCTGTGCCACCCCAACTGCTGGCTCTGCTGGTTGCTTGCCTGCCGTTCTTGGTGTTGCTATTGACAAGTTAAGCTTGACAGAAGAGCAACAACTTGACTTCCTCTTTACAGCTGGAGCCTTCGGTCTAGTTATCGCCAACAACGCCTCCATCTCTGGAGCAGAAGGAGGCTGTCAGGCAGAAGTTGGCTCTGCCTCTGCTATGTCAGCAGCGGCATTAACCCTTGCTGCTGGAGGAAGTCCCTACCAGGCTAGTCAAGCTATCTGCTTTGTCATTAAAAATATGCTGGGACTGATTTGTGACCCAGTCGCAGGTCTGGTAGAAGTCCCATGTGTCAAACGAAATGCAATGGGAGCAAGCTATGCCATGGTGGCTGCTGATATGGCACTGGCAGGAATTGAATCAAAAATTCCTGTGGATGAGGTTATCAATGCCATGTACCAAGTGGGTTCTGCCCTACCAACCGCCTTCCGTGAAACTGCCGAAGGAGGCCTAGCTGCCACACCAACTGGTCGCCGACTGGCACAAGAAATCTTTGGTGAAAATTGACAACCTTGTCAAGATAAAAGGACCTCTACGGTCCTTTTCTTATTGTTTTGTAAAGCTGATTTTATCCAAGGTCGTGTCGTTGGTGTCAACTTCTGTCAAGGTCAAGGTTGATCCGCTTAAACTATAGGTATCCGCTTCGCCATCGATATAGGCAATTTTTTTCTCAAGGTCCAAAACGACTAATTCACTATCTTGTTCCCCATCATTGTCAACTTCAACCAGGCTACCCTGATTGCCTTTGATGGTCAAGGTATACGTATCATTTCCGACCGTAGCTGTATAAGTTCCATCTAGCTCTGAACTATCTACCAGAGTAATGCCATAACCTGCTGCAACTTGCTCAGCTGTGATCGCTGTTGTAGTTGTTGAAGAAGCTGCTGTTGTACTACTTGATGCTGTTGAGCTAGAGCTTGCAACAACTGACTGGGCCGTGGTGACTTGATTATCATCATCGTCTGATAGACCCAGGCTCTGTTCAACTTGAGTTTCTAAAGCTTCCAAACGATTTTCATATATTTCAGCTGCGACAAATCCACCTGTTACCAAGAGTAGAGCTCCTGCTGAAAGCAAGATGATTGATTTTTTACTCATCTTACTTACTTTTGTTTTTAAACTGGTTAGGAGAGATGCTTTTTCTTCCGTTTGCACTTCTTGCTCGATAATTTGCTTGTTTTCGTTTTGGTTTTCCATTTGTGTTTCCTCTTTTTTACGATTTTCTTCAGCTCTTTGCTGATAAGTCTATTATAGAGGACAATTCTCAACACTTTAGGTAAAGTTTCTAAACAGTTTCTAAACAAATTCGAAAGAATTTATGCATTGAGTCGGTAACCGGCTCCCCAAACCGTTTCAATCAAATCTGCCCCCAGCTTATCCCTCAGTCGATTGATATGGACCGTTACTGTTGCACTATCGCCTACATAGTCATAGCCCCAGATTGTCTCGAAGAGTTGATCTTTTGAAAAGACCCTGTTGGGATGTTGGGCGAGGTGAACCAGTAATTCAAATTCCCTATGGGGCAACTTGATCGGCTGCCCTGCTTTTTCCACCTTCCAACTCTCCAAATAAATCACCAAATCACCAACCCGCAGTTCCTTCTCCTCTTTGGTAGGTTGCAGGCGTTGGTAGCGGGTCAAATGGGCTTTCACACGCGCAACCAACTCCATGGGATCAAAGGGTTTGCTGATATAGTCATCTGCTCCTAAGCCTAAGCCCCGAACGACATCCATAGTTTCTTGTTTGGACGTCACCATCAGAATAGGAAAATCTACTTGGTTACGGAGGTCGCGGCAAATATCATAGCCAGTTTTGTTAGGGAGCATGACATCTAAAAGTAAAAGATTATAGGTTTCTGTTCGAATCTGCTTTTCAACTAGGGCACCATCTGTTATGACATCGACTTGATACCCCTGCATTTCCAAATAATCTCGCTCAAGCTGTGCAATTTCGATATCATCTTCAGCAATCAATATCCGTGTCATTTCTTATCCTTTCTTAGGCAGATGAATGGTAAAGATCAATCCAGCCTTATTTTCAACCACGATTGTGCCACCCAGACGATGCACAATATTGTTTACAATTGAGAGTCCCAGACCATGTCCATCCACTTGCTGACGGGCCTGATCTACCCGGTAAAATTCCGTAAAGAGTTTGTCAAGCTGGTCCTTCGAAACGCCTTGGCCGTTATCAGCAAAAGTCCAAACCACTTGATTTCCTTCAGTAAAGCCTGAAATGGTCAACAAAAGCGGGTTAGCAGTAGCATATTTTCGCGCATTGTCTACCAAGTTATCCAAAATCCGTCTAAATTGGACTGGGTCCAATTCAACAGGTAATTCCTCTGTTACTTGTAGGCGAAATTCAATTGCTTCATCTACCAATTCTGCCTTCTTCTCGCTGATATAAGCTTTGAAAAACTCCCGCAGATCGACTTCTACTGTATCAAATGGCAATTTATCGGTCTCTAGTTGAGAGAAAACGAATAATTTCTCCAACAATTTCTCCATGACCAATGATTTCTGATAGATAATGGTCAGGTAGTTCTGCCGCATTTCATCTGTATTGGCGATTCCGTCAAGAATCCCCTTAGTATAGCCCTTAATGGATGTGAGAGGTGTCCGTAAATCATGGGATATATCCGCTACCATCTGGGTCCGATTCTGTTCATACAGGCGATTTTTCTCCTGAGCCTCCAACAAGCTTGTCTGCATTTGGTTGAAACCTTCTGTCAATTCTTCAAATTCTCGATCACCGCTATAATCTAGATTTTCCTGGTAATTTCCCTTGCGAATCCGCTCAACCCCCTTGTGGAGTTCATCCATCGGTTTCATAATTGCCTGAAGGATGCGTTTGGTAACCATCAAATTCAAGGTCAAAATGACTGCAATACCAGAGCCACCCATTACCGCAATTTGTAACAAGAAGGTCTGAAATTCCCTAGCGTCTTGTTGGTCTTCCGTATCTTCAATTACCGCATAGAGGGAGACTGTTTGTCCCTGCGTTTCCAACTGCCTACTGATTACAATTTCCTCATCAATGTAGGTCAAATGAGTAGTCTCGCTAATTGCAACAGCCGTGACATCCTCTACATCTTCCTGGATATTGGAAAACAAAATAAAACCGTCACTCTCCACATAGAGCTGGGCCCCTCCACTTGCTAGTTTCTCTGCTAGAGACACATAATCTGTTCCCGAAAATTCTTCAATGCTGGTTTGGCTCATCGCTGTTTTCTGACTTGTGGACAATAAACTACTCCGATTCAGATAGATGTTATTGACAACAAAGACACTGATGACCAACATGGCAAGCAGAGAAATCCCTAGCATCAGCATATTAAGACGAAAAATCCGTTTTTGTAAATTCATCTGCCATTTTCTTCCTTAATTTTTCCAACATTATAAGCAAAATCCATCTATTTGTAAAGTTTTCTTGCTTCAAATTCACGATAACTCTAACCATAACTCGTTTCTCAAATACCAGCTTACATTTTGAATGCTTACGTTCTGTTCTATCTTTCAGCCGATAAAGCCTAAGAGCTGAAAGTCATATAAACGAAAAAAGAGGCAAATTCTGCCTCTCTTAATAGGATGTGATTAGATTTCTTTTTTCTTAGCTACAACTGCTGCTGCACCAAGGAGACCCAATGCTGGAAGCAAATACACAAGACTATTTGTTTGACCAGTATTTGGGAGTGTTGCTGCAGTAGTAGAAGTAGTTTTAGCAACTGGTTCTGAAGCTACTGCTGCTGGTGCTGAAGTTACCGCTGCTGGTGCTGGAGTAACTGCTGCTGGTGCTGGAGCAACCGCTGCTGGTGCTGGAGCAACCGCTGCTGGTGCTGGAGCAACCGCTGCTGGTGCTGGAGCAACAAGGCTAGCTGGGTCGATTGATGGAAGTACTGGAGCTTTTACACTCTCACCTTTAGCTGTTTCGATTGCTCCTTCAATCGTTGAAGGATCGATTGTTGGCAATTCTGCAGCTGTCGTACCTTCACCGTTTGTATAAAGGTAATAGTCACCGTCTTTACCACCAATTTGAACTGTTGGAAGTGCTTCTGCTGTTGGTGCTTCAGTTGGTACATTTGTAAGATACAAACCATTCTCATCCAAGGCTACTTTAGCTTCTTCCAAAGCTGGTGCAGTAACGCCTTCACCATTTACTTGAATATCAACTGTGCTTGGGTCCAAAGCTGGTAGTTCTGCAGAAGCTGTTACACCAGTACCTGTAGCATAAACATATGGTTCGCCATTTTCAAAAGCAAGTTTAACTTCTGGGACCTCTGTAGTAGTTCCTTCTCCATGAACGTGGATATCAACTGTGCTTGGATCCAAAGCTGGTTTGTAGTCAGAATTCAATACGCTTGAACCTTTAGCTGTCAATTCACCTGTATTCAAATCAAACGTTGGAATTGGATCAGCTGTTACACCAGTACCATGCGCTGTAACGTTAGCAACCTCAACTTCAGCTGCAGATACAGTTGCTGTACCTGCAACAGCAATTGCTGCTAATGACAACAAACCGATTGAAGTTTTTCTAAGTGAAAACTTGATTGTATTATTTGACATAATGATTCCTTCCCCTATTTTGTCAGAAATAGTATAATCTCATTTACCTATATTCCTATAGATATAACTCCATTATATATATATATATATCGGTTGTCAAGCATTTTGTTGCAGAATTTTTATATTTTTACCCTTTTTTACAAAAAATGGACAGGCAATCGCCTGTCCTAACTATCTCATCCTCGAATATCTCATACAGGCCTCTGGTTAGCTTAATACCAACCATTGGCAATCCAGAACTGGTAGGCATTTTCCCATGAACCGTAACGTTGCAATACATAGTTGTCTGCTACACGCTCCTGGTTTTCAGGTGAAAAATCACCATTTAGGTAAGAACTTGTGAGCTGGTAACGACCATAGTAGATACCATTTTGAGCTGTATAGCTGCCACCAGACTCTTTTTGAGCAATAAATTCTTTGGCAGCTGCTTCACCGACACCTACAGTAACAACTGGCTGGGCTGCTTGAACCTGAGCTACAGGTTGGGCTTGGACAGCTTCAGTAGCAACTTGTTGCACCTGTACTTGTTGATATTCAGGCTGAGCAACTTGAACAACGGGCTGTTGTACTTTTGGGGTTGTCTCAGGGCTAGCTACTTGACTTATTTCTGTAGCTGGAGCAACTTCTTCCGCTTTGGAAGCTTCAGTCGTCGTACTTTCCTCAGTACTCTCTGGTTTCTTCTCTTCTTTTACATCAGAAACCTTCTTCTCTTCCTTGGATTCATATGTTTTCTTTATCGTATCCTCTTTGGCTGCAACAGCTGAAGAATTGGTAGATTGGTCAACAAAATCAGCAATGCTAAATTCAGAATGGTAGGTATCAGCGATAGCAACGCCAGTTGTAAGTGCTACAAGGGCGGTCGCTACTCCGATAATTACATTTTTCAATTTTTTTGTAAATGTCATAAAATATATAGTTTCCTTTCATATGACTGAAACTATCTTACAACTTGATTATTACTTTTGTTTTATAATTCCATTACAAATATTACAGCATTGTTTGTTTTTTACTAAAAAACACGATTGTTCGTGTTTTTTAAGGGGTTTTCAAAAAATATAAGAGCAATCCCAAACAAATCATAGCCAGAATTGCTAGGCTATCTGCCAACTTCCAATCCAGTACCCTATACTTGGTCCGGCCATCGCCCCCCTGATAACCTCGAGCCTCCATAGCTGTCGCCAGGGCATCTGCTCGCTTAAAACTAGATGCAAAAAGCGGTATCAAAATAGGGATAACGGACTTAACCTTTTGAATGATATTTCCTTCATTGAAATCAACACCACGCGCCCGCTGAGCGTTCATAATCCGAGTCGTGTCATCCATCAAGGTCGGCACAAAACGCAAACTCATGGACAACATAAGCCCAATTTCATGAACTGGCACCTTGATTTTCTTGAGAGGAGCAAGCCCCGCCTCAATACCATCTGCCAAACTAAGTGGTGTTGTTGTCAGAGTTAGGAGAGTTGAAAAGAAGATAATCAGGACAAAGCGCACAAAAATCACTGCCGCCTGTTGCAAACCTTCCACCGACAATTTGAAAATCCAGAATTCCCACAAAACCCTTGTTCCTGGTGTAAAGAAAATCTGGAAGAAAGTGGTAAACAGGATAATCCCAATCATGGGCTTGACACCATTGATGAAAAAGGACAAGCGAATGCGAGAGAGCAAAATCAAACCGAGAACAAAGGCAATCAACAGCGCATTGGTTACCAGATTATTGGCCCAGAAAATAATTAACAGAAAGGCAAACATGGCCAAGAGCTTACTTCGAGGGTCTAGGCGATGCAACAGCGAGTCACCAGGAATGTAGCGACCTAAAATTAACTTATCCATGCGTCACCATCCTTGTAAATTCCTCAATCGTAATAGGCAAGCGCTCAAAAACAAAGCCCCTGCGCTCCAGATTGGCAGCAAACTTGGTGATTTTGGGAACACCCAGCTGGATCGATTCCAAAAAATCAACCTCTTGGAAAACATCAATCGGCTTGCCAGAACGAACCAGCTTGCCCTTTTCCATGATGTAGACAAAATCAGCATAATTAGCCACGTCATCCATCAGATGCGTCACCAAGACAATGGTCATCCCATTCGCATGGAGTTTCTTGAAAATATCCATCAGCTCTTGACGACCAGCCGGATCCAAACCAGCAGTCGGCTCATCCAGAACTAAAACAGACGGTTCCATAGCCAGGATGCCCGCAATGGCTACACGGCGCATCTGACCTCCAGACAAATCAAAGGGACTGCGGTCATAGACTTCCTCTGAAATACCAACCAGAGCCAATTTTTCACGCGCAATCTTCTCAGCCTCTTCCTTAGAAACACCAAAATTCTGCGGACCGAATGCCACATCCTGCAAGACAGTCTCATCAAAGACCTGGCTTTCTGGAAACTGAAAGACCAAGCCGACTTTCTTACGCACCTGCTTGATATCCTTACTTTGAGATGTGCCCGTGATAACCACATCATCGATGACCACACTGCCTTCTGTCGGTACATTAAGACCATTCAGAAGCTGTAAAATCGTCGACTTCCCGGATCCAGTATGACCAATCAATGCCGTATAGGACCCGTCCACAATCTCCAAATCCACACCAAAAAGCGCCCGCCCCTCAAAAGGAGTGCCGGCCTGATAGGTATAGCTTACTTCTTGGAGATGAATTCCCATACAGTTTCCTCTAATTCTTCCTCTGTAAAATAGCGGAGCGGAACAGCTAGTCCAGCCTGACGCAAGGACTGGGCCAAGTCTGCCGTAAAGGGCTGGGCCAAGTCCAAATCAGCCAAATCGTCCCGCATAAACAAGTCAGCTGGTGTCGAAATCGACTCTACTTGACCATTTTTCATAACAATAACCCGATCACTAAGCGCTACCTCATCCAGGTCATGGGTAATGGAGATAACCGTCATGCCATGCTGATCCTTAATATCTTTAACAATCTGAATCAAATCCAGGCGCCCCTCTGGATCCAGCATGGAGGTCGCCTCGTCCAAAATAATAATCTTTGGACGCAAGGCAACCACACCAGCAATGGCAACACGTTGTTTCTGACCGCCAGATAGACGAGCTGGTTCTCTAATCTTGAAATCAGCCATTCCAACCAATTCAAGCGCCTCCTGGACGCGCTGACGCATTTCAGCCAAGGGGATGCCTTGGTTTTCCAAACCAAAGGCCACATCGTCCTCAACCGTTGCCCCGACGAATTGATTATCTGGATTTTGGAAAACCATACCAATCAAGCGACGCTTGTCCCAAACATTGTCAACAGTCAGCTTATCTCCATCAATAAAAATATCTCCAGACTCAGCCTCCAAAAGACCATCAATCAGACGAACCGTCGTTGACTTTCCTGAACCATTGTGGCCGATAATGGACAACCATTCCCCCTGTTTCACGTGAAACGTCACGTCGTTTAAGGTATAATTTTCAGCTTCTTCTTCGTATTTATACTTGAGATGCTTTACTTGGATAATATCTGTCATTTGAATGTATCTTTAAATAAATAAGACGCACCCTTGAAATAATCATAGCCTGAGTAGAGGGTGAAAAAGAGTGCGATATAGAGCGTGATTTGACCGAGCAAATTCCAGTGCAATAGGAGAAAAATAATGGCAAACATCTGTGAGAAGGTCTTGATTTTACCTGGCATAGCCGCAGCTAGTACAGTACCACCATTTTCTACCAACAATAGGCGAAGGCCTGTCACGGCCAACTCACGACAGATGATAATAGCCACCACCCAGGCAGGGGCAAAACCAAGCTCCACCAGCATGATGAAAGCCGTCATAACTAAAATCTTATCAGCCATGGGATCGGCAAATTTTCCGAAGTTGGTCACAACCTGCCATTTGCGGGCCAGATAGCCATCCAAATAGTCTGTCACACTAGCCAAGGCAAAAATAATCGCAGCCAAATAATGGCTCAGTGCATCTTTCCAGACGGTCAAGAGTAGGATAAAAATCGGAATCACCAGTATCCGTCCTACCGTCAAGGCGTTGGGTATGTTTTCTTTTTTCATTTTTTTCATATTATTCAACCGTTAAATAGATAACTCCAGGATCAGCTGTGATGGCTGACGTATCCAAACTATTGCCAGCAATTTTGATAGAGACACCCTCTGTCACACCTAAAACCAGATTAGCGGCGTTTATGCCTTCTGGAATAGTCGCCGTGACTGTATTGGTTTCTGGAGATAGAACAAATCCACCCGCAATTTCTGTATCAGATAGACTGACCCAGCTAGTAGCATCTGTCACGGAAAGTTCCACCTCAACTGGACCCGCGTGTTCAGAAAGGACGACCGTCAACTCTGAGCCACCACCCGAGGTCGTTAAAGTCCCTGAAGCCAACTCCTCTTGACTAGATGAACTAGAGGATTCATCTGTACTTGTAGAAGATGTATCACTTGCTTCCTCTGTCGATGCTTGGGAACTCTCTGAAACCACCTGGACAGTCGACGGAGCCAACTCTTTTCGTTCTTGATTCTGAACTCTATTCAATACGACATAGGTCAACAAGATAAAGATAGAGGTCGCAGCTAGTAACAGGTAAACCAATGGTAAAATCGACGGCTTCTTCTTTCTAACCTTATAGCTTCGTTTTAATTCTGAAGCATGCTCTTCTTCCTGCCCATCCTCATGATAGATGACCAAACTATTTGTCATAAAAGCATCTACCAGGACATCACCATCTAGGTCTAGTACTTCCGCATATTTTTGCAAGAAAGAACGCGTATAGGATGGGTCTGGTATGACATCAAAGTTATTAAATTCTAAGGCCTGTAAGTACTTAGCTTGAATCCCCGTCAATCGCTGAATTTCTACAAAATTCCAACCGCGACTCTCTCGGGCAGACCGCAATACCTCTCCTATACTTTTCTGGATCATAGTTTCCTCTCACTTACAATAATTTTCAATATAATATTTTAACAAAAAACTCATGAAATTTCGATGATAAGTTGCTAATTATTTCGGAAAAATCATATAATCTGTCATATCACAGTTCTCAATAAAGGCTTGACCCACTTCCAAGACATCCTGCAGACCGATAGATTCTATCAACTGAGGAAGATCGAAAATACTTGCCCCCTCCAAACTATTGGCTACAAAATGGCTGGCCGTAAATTCCAAAGAATTGAGACTACGAATAAAATCTCCGTACATTTCCTTCTTCAGCAGGGCCAAGTGTTCCTCCGAAACATCCGGATCCTTGGCGAAACGGCTGACAGCCTTGCGCAAGCTGGCTGATAAACTGATTGGTTCCTTGGTATCCGCTGAAAAAATAACATGATGATAGTCTGGTGTTACCTCAACCTGGAAATGGAAGGACGAATCAATTTTCCCCTGATCATACAAGGTCTGGTAACGCTGTGATGTCCAACCAAAAAGCATGGCAAACAAAAGTTGCAGGCTGATTCGATAGGATGGTAAGTTAGCGAGAGAAATGGAATCGTTGCCTCGCAGACCTAATGCCAATTTAGGGCTGGCCACTTCAAAATACTCAGTCCGATTTTTCAAAATATCCAACTTTTTAACCGGCAAATGCTCAATCGGCTCAATCTCTGTATCATTCTGGGCAAGCTGGAAAGTTTTTACCTGTTTCCAGACCTTCTTAACATCAAAATTCCCAATGACAAACAGGCTCATCTTTGAAGGATGATAAAAAGCCTCAAAATTTTCATATAAATCCTCAGCAGTGATAGCCTTGATAGATTCAATCGTGCCAGCGATATCGTGAGCCAGGGCTGTTTCTGGATAAAGGGACGACAATATACCTGTATAGAGACGGTAGTCCGCATCATCCTGATACATCTCAATCTCTTGACCAATAATCCCCTGCTCCTTGGACACATTTTCAGCCGTAAAATGTGGCTCACGGACAAACTGCTGGAGCAAGGCCAGACATTCCAAAACATTTTCCGTTGTTGAAAAGAGGTAGCTAGTCTGCCTCAAGCTAGTATAGGCATTGGCACTAGCCCCCAAATCCGCAAACAAATTCATCACATCATCTTCATCAGCAGTCTCAAATAATTTATGCTCCAGAAAATGAGCAATCCCTTCAGGATAGGAATATTCCTGTCCCTTCTTTTTAAAATGAGTATGAAGGGCACCAAATTCTGTGGTCAAGATACCATAGGTTTCCTTAAAATCTGTTTTGGGAAGAAAGGTAACTGTCAACCCATTGTCAACTGTCGCATAGTAGAGTACTTCCTTCATGTAGGGGTACTTTTTTCTTCTAATTCTCATTCTTTAATGCCCTCCATGAAGTAAACAGCCTGTAAACGCACCAGCTGACCAACTCGTAAAATGTCCTCTCTAGATACCTTGTTTACAGCCTCAATCCACTCTCCCCATGTCACATTCCTTTGACCCATGGTGACCTGATTGTAAACTTGTTCCAGTAGATTATTTTGCCTATCCTGGGCCAGAGTTGCAGAATGAACCAGCATATTTTTTGTCAAATTTAGGTCATCCTCTGTAAACTTCCCTTGCTTAAGAGCCATAACTTGCTGTCTAATCAACTTGATAGCCTTGAGTTTATCTTGTCTGTTGATACCGGCATAAATCTTCAACATTCCTGAAAAGATTGAAATCTGACTGCCAATCGTATAGGCCAAACTTTCTTTTTCCCGCACATTCATAAATAATTTTGAATGGGAAAAAGCACCCAGTAAACCATTGAAAACCAATAAGGCTGGATAGTTTACATCATTGTAAACCACCTGTAAATGGTAAGCTAGTTCTAAAATCGATTGACGAGCCTCTTTTCGCTCAACTCTCTCCCTAGTAACCTTAGAATAAGCTTGCTGGTATTCTAATTCCAACTTGGGGTTACGGTATTTAAAACTGAAAGATGAAAACTTTTCTTGCACCAAAGCCTGGTCTACCTGACCGAGAACGAAAATATCAATCTTATCCAAGCGCAGCATGTTACTATAGGTTTTGAAGGCCGTCTCCGCCGTTACCTGCTCAACCAAATCAATCCGTCCAACACGGGGAATTTGAACTGCCTCATCCTCATAATAAAGTTTACTCATCTCAACATCCGCATGATAAAAATTGTCCTCCACCTCAGTTTCTAAAAAACTAATTAGATTATTTTTCTCAACTGCAAAGACATCTTCCTTAAAGGCACTGCCGTTCTTCAAAGGTTTGAAGAGACAGGCCTCAAGAAAATCAATAATCTCACCGGTAATATCCTCTTGTTCAGGCAAATAGTGAGGGTTGATGTAGGAAATCGTCAAATCCACAAAATGAACTCGTCCTCTCTTTGATACAGAAGTTGAAAAATGAGCTCCGTAGAGTTCTGCCAAACGCATCCGCAAGCGTTGGGCACTAGGATAATCTTGATTGCCCATTTCTAGCAAATTCGCCACCAATACACGTCCTGCAACCGTCTGTTCACTCATCTCCGCCGCAAACCGCACACGAATTCGATTGGTCGTGAATTTATCTGATTCAATAAAATGAAGCTCAACACCTTCTTGTAATTTCATCTTCTTCCTCTTTCAAACATTGTACCTTCCATTATATCATTTTGTGATATAATATTCTGTAACGAGGTGACTTATGGAATTTAAATTATTTGATGACTACATCACATTACAAGCATTGTTAAAAACAACGGGTATTCTCCATTCAGGAGGTGCCATTAAAGGATTTTTAGAAGAAAATACCATTCTTTTCAATGGAGAAGATGAAAAAAGACGCGGTAAAAAAATTCGTATCGGAGATGTTATCACACTCCCAGACCACAACACTAGCATCACAATCGTCGCTCCTAGTGCAGAGGAAATCAAACAGCACCAAGAGGATCAAGCTGACAAAGAACGTGTGGCTGCAATCGTTAAAAAGCTAAATCAAGAAAATAAAAAGAATAAAAAACAAGTAACCCCTACTAAAAAAAGTACAAAAAAAGCCGATAAGAAGCCTGTCCGCTTTCCTGGTATGTAAACATGTGGCTTGAAAGATTAGAATTACGGCACTTTCGCAACTACAGTCAACAGGATATTGAGTTCAACAAAGGACTCAATGTCTTTTTGGGTGAAAATGCCCAAGGTAAGACCAATATTTTGGAATCTATTTACTTTTTAGCCTTGACACGCAGCCACCGTACTCGAACGGACAGGGATCTGCTCCAATTTCAAGAAAAAGAGCTGTCTATTTCTGGTTTACTCAATCGTACAAATGGTAAAGTACCACTTGACATCCACTTGACAGAAAAGGGACGAATTACCAAGGTTAATCACCTCAAGCAAGCCAAACTTTCTAATTACATTGGACATATGAACGTCGTCCTATTTGCTCCAGAAGATTTACAGCTGATAAAAGGTGCGCCTGCTTTGAGAAGAAAATTCATCGATGTCGAACTCGGTCAAATCAAACCCATCTATCTATCTGACTTGACCAACTACAACCATACGCTCAAACAGCGCAATGCCTACCTAAAATCCACTGACAAAGTAGACGAAACCTTTCTATCTGTACTTGACCAGCAACTAGCTGAATATGGCAGTCGGGTTATCCAGCATCGGATTGATTTCCTCAAAAAATTAGAGGAATTTGGTAGCCGAAAAGTAGCCGAAATTTCTGGTCAAAGAGAAGAACTTCGGATTGACTACCTATCATCTGTTTCGTTGACAGACTCTGTCAACCTGGTTGACGATTTCTTGACAGAATTAGAAAAAAGTCGGAAACGAGATTTGTTCAAAAAAAATACTGGAGTGGGACCTCACAGAGACGATATTGCTTTCTTCATCAATGGTATGAATGCCCATTATGGTAGCCAAGGTCAACATCGTAGCCTCGTTCTCTCTCTTAAACTGGCTGAGATTGAGCTCATGAAAGAAATTACGCGAGAATATCCGATTTTACTGCTCGACGATGTGATGAGTGAATTGGACAATAGCCGTCAAGTCAAATTACTGGAAACCATCACAGATAAAATTCAAACCTTTATCACGACAACTTCGCTAGACCATCTCCATCAACTCCCAGAAAGTCTAAAAATATTCCATATTTCCAAGGGAACTGTAAAAGAAGACTTGTAAACATCGTTTACAAGTCTTTCTTTTTTATTTACAGTTTTGTCAATTATTGTACGGAATAGTTTGGTGCTTCGTTTGTAATTTGAACGTCGTGTGGGTGACTTTCTTTCAAACCAGCGCCTGACATTTCAATAAATTGAGCATTTTCACGTAATTCTGTCAGGTTGCCTGCTCCGACATAACCCATACCTGAGCGGAGACCACCGACCATTTGGAAAATCATATCTGCAACAGAACCTTTATAAGCGACACGACCTTCAATACCTTCTGGAACCAGCTTGTTTGCCTCATTGACAGAAGCTTGGAAATAACGATCCTTAGAACCTTGTTTCATGGCTGCGATAGAGCCCATACCGCGGTAGGTCTTGAATTTACGTCCTTGGAAGATTTCTGTTTCCCCCGGTGCTTCATCTGTTCCTGCAAACATTGACCCCAACATAACCGCATGACCACCAGCAGCCAAGGCCTTAACAATATCACCTGAATACTTGATACCACCGTCCGCAATGATGGTCTTACCATACTCACGCGCAACGCCAGCAGCATCGTAAATAGCAGTAACCTGTGGTACACCAACACCCGCAATAACACGAGTGGTACAGATAGAACCAGGTCCAATACCCACCTTGACAACATCCACACCAGCCTCGTAAAGGGCACGAGCTCCCTCAGCTGTAGCAATATTACCTGCAATCAAAGTACGGTCTGGGAAGTGGGCACGAATTTCCGCAATCTTACGGAGAACACCAGCAGAATGCCCATGAGCTGTGTCAATAACAATGGCATCTGCACCAGCTTCAAAGAGAGCCTCCGCACGTTCAAAAGTATCAGAAGTGACACCGACCGCACCAGCTACCAAGAGACGACCAAATTCATCCTTGGCAGCATTTGGAAATTCAATCACTTTTTCAATGTCTTTAATCGTAATCAAGCCTGACAAACGACCATTTTCATCCACCAAAGGCAATTTTTCAATACGGTGTTGGTGGAGAATCGCCTCAGCAGTTTCCAAATCCGTTCCAACAGGAGCTGTTACCAAACCATCGCTGGTCATATTGCTAGAAATCGGCTGTGAGTAATCGGTGATAAAACGCATATCACGGTTGGTAATAATACCCACCAGTTTGCGATTTTCCAGGGTTTCAACAATCGGCACACCTGAAATACGGTAAGTCGCCATCAATTTTTCAGCCTCTGCAATTGTATGCTCTGGTGTTAAGAAGAATGGGTCAATAATAACCCCATTTTCAGAACGTTTTACCTTACGCACTTCATCTGCTTGCTCTGCAATGGACATATTCTTGTGAATGACACCCAGACCACCTGCACGCGCCATAGCAATCGCCATTTTGCTGTCGGTTACCGTATCCATAGCTGCTGAAATGATAGGAAGATTGAGGGTCAAATTCGGAGCTAACTGTGTCTTTAAGTCAATATCGTGTGGCAAGACATGGCTCTCCGCCGGAATGAGCAAGACATCATCAAATGTAAAGCCTTTTTTCAAAAATTTAGTTTCCCAATTTGACATGGATGGTTTCCTCTTTTCTCTTTTGTTTGAAATTTATTTTATCTATGATAACATTTTAAGAATATTTGTCAATCATTATTCGTTTTAATATCATTAAACATAAAAATCCAGAAAATTCTTTCCTAAAATATAAAACATTTACGAACGTTTTAGTTTTAAAAAAATCACAATTAAAAATAAAAAAGCAACGTTTTTCAACATCACTTCTTCATTCGTTAGTCCTATTTAAAATAGTTGATTCCCATAGCATCCTTGACTTGGTCCAGAGTTGTTGCTGCTACTTGACGAGCTTTTTGACTGCCTGCCTCTAACATGGCATAGACCTGTCCCATATCCTGGGCAAATTCCAGACGACGCTCACGAATTAGACCTAATTCCCGCTCCAAAATATCTAAGAGATAACGCTTGGTTTTGACATCTCCCAGACCACCGCGCTGGTAATGCTCCTTCATGGCCTCAATCTCAGCCTGATCTTCCTCACGACCAAAAACATCCAAATAATGGAAAACCATATTTCCTTCAATCTGACCCGGATCCTCGACACGGATATGGTTCGGATCGGTATACATGGACATGACTTTCTTTTTTAAAGTGTCCATGTCATCTGCCAAATAAATCCCATTGCCAAGTGATTTAGACATCTTGGCATTGCCATCCAACCCCGGCAAACGACCTGCAGCCTCGTTTTCAGGGTAAATCCCTTCTGGTTCCACCAAAACATCCGTCTGATAAGCGTGATTAAAACTACGAACCAGCTCACGGGTCTGCTCAATCATGGGCTTTTGATCGGTTCCAACTGGTACAAAGTTTGCCTTGAAAGCTGTAATATCTGCAGCCTGAGAAACCGGGTAGACCAAGAAACCTGCTGGAATGCCTTCACCAAAGCCCTTCTGGGCAATTTCTGTCTTGACAGTCGGATTGCGTTCCAGACGAGCAACTGACACCAGGTTCATATAGTACATAGTCAATTCAGCCAATTCTGGAATTTGACTTTGGATGAAAATGGTTGTCTTAGCTGGATCGAGACCTGCCGCTAAGTAGTCCAAGGCTACGTTACCAACCGACTCAATAATCTTCTGCGGTTCTTTAGCATGGTCTGTCAAAGCTTGTTGGTCTGCCAAAAATACAAATAATTCATGATTGCCTGCATTCTGTAAGAGCACACGATTTTTCAAGGAACCTACATAATGACCAATATGTAATTTTCCGGTCGGTCGATCGCCTGTTAAAATAATTGGTTTTGTCATAACTTCTCCTTTTACACTTATTTACAACACTGTAAACTTATTGTCAACAAAAATAAAAGCCCAGCACAAGTCTGTGCAAGGGCGTCAAGGACACGGTACCACCTTAGCTTATGAACAGTAAAGCCATTCATTTCTCTTTGCACATAAGGCCTGCTAGCCAAATCCTTATTTGTTCAGATTCCTATTTACCATCAGCCCATTCATAAAGAAGAATTACTTGTTTACACCGACCACAAGCTCTCTAAAAACCGTTCCTTTACTACTCTTCTGATTGATTATCATTATAACTGCTAACTAAAAGAAAGTCAAGCTGAGAAAGCCTTGACGATTGGCTTAAAATTCTGCATAATAGAACGTGCGTGTATATTAGAATATAGTATTAAAGGAGAAATCATGAAAGACAAGTTAAAAGATATTTCATTTGTGACGGCGGGTAGCATCATTATGGCTATTGGCTTCAATAGTTTTTTTCTGGAAAGTAATATTGTATCTGGAGGAATTGGTGGCCTGGCCATTGCCTTAAACACATTATTCGGTTGGGACCCAGCTACCTTTGTACTATTCTGCAATATTCCTCTCCTGGTAATTTGTTTCTATTTCCTTGGGAAATCTGTCTTTGTAAAAACTGTTTACGGTGCCATCCTCTACCCATTCTGCATGAAATTGACAGCTGGTTTGCCAAATTTGACCGATAATCCTTTACTTGCTGCAATTTTTGGAGGTATTGTTCTAGGTTTTGGTCTCGGACTTGTCTTTCTCGGTAATTCATCAACGGGAGGAACAGGCATCCTCATCCAATTTATCCATAAGTATTCTCCCCTATCACTCAGTCAAACCATGGTTATTATTGATGGTATTATCGTTGGCCTTGGCTTTATCGCCTTCGATCCTGATACTGTCATGTACTCCATCCTTGCCTTGATGACCATCAGCTATGTGATCAACCGTATGATGACGGGTACAAACTCTTCTCGAAACCTTTTTATTATTTCCCAAAAATACAAGGAAATCAAATCCTATATCACGACCGAAGTGGACCGTGGAGTAACAGAATTGCCCGTAATTGGTGGCTATACTGGGTCTGAAAAACGCATGTTAATGACAACTGTTTCTATCCCAGAAGTACAAAAATTGGAAAATCATATACTCCAAATTGACGAAACAGCCTTTATTATTATCTTACCAGCTAGCCAAGTTCGTGGTCGCGGCTTCAGCTTACAAAAAGATCATAAATCCTATGACGAAGATATTTTGATCCCAGGATGATTATAATTGAAGTTTAGACTGCTTTCTAGTACAATAAATCTAATAGACAGAAAATAGGAGAAACTATGCTTACAGTATCAGACGTGTCGCTCCGCTTTAGCGACCGCAAATTATTCGACGATGTCAACATCAAGTTTACAGCTGGAAATACCTACGGTTTGATTGGTGCCAACGGTGCCGGTAAATCAACTTTCCTGAAGATTTTAGCAGGAGATATTGAGCCAACAACTGGCCACATTTCACTCGGTCCAGACGAGCGTTTGTCCGTCCTCCGTCAGAATCACTTTGACTACGAAGATGAGCGCGTGATTGACGTGGTTATCATGGGAAATGAGCAGCTATATAGCATTATGAAGGAAAAAGATGCTATTTACATGAAGGAAGATTTTTCTGATGAAGACGGTGTCCGTGCTGCCGAGTTGGAGGGCGAATTTGCCGAGCTTGGTGGCTGGGAAGCTGAAGCTGAGGCTTCACAATTGCTCCAAAACCTGAACATTGCTGAAGACCGCCACTACCAAAACATGAGCGAATTAACCAACGGTGAAAAGGTTAAGGTGCTTTTGGCCAAGGCCCTCTTTGGTAAGCCAGACGTCCTTCTGCTGGACGAGCCGACCAACGGTTTGGACATCCAGTCTATCAACTGGTTAGAAGATTTCTTGATTGATTTTGAAAATACCGTCATCGTCGTATCCCACGATCGCCACTTCCTCAACAAAGTGTGTACCCACATGGCGGACTTAGATTTCGGTAAAATCAAAATTTTTGTCGGTAACTACGACTTCTGGAAACAATCATCTGAATTGGCAGCCCGTTTACAGGCTGACCGCAATGCTAAGGCGGAAGAAAAAATCAAGGAATTGCAAGAATTCGTTGCCCGTTTCTCTGCCAACGCTTCAAAATCCAAACAGGCAACCTCTCGTAAAAAAATGCTGGATAAAATCGAGTTGGAAGAAATCATTCCATCCAGCCGTAAGTACCCATTTATCAACTTCAAGGCCGAGCGTGAGATTGGTAACGACCTGCTGACAGTTGAAAATCTCAAGGTTGTTATCGATGGAGAGACGATTTTGGACAATATCAGCTTTATCCTCCGTCCAGGTGATAAGGCCGCTATCATCGGTCAAAACGACATCCAGACAACTGCCCTTATGCGTGCCCTGGCTGGCGACATCGACTATGAAGGAACCATCAAATGGGGTGTAACCACTTCACAATCTTACCTGCCAAAAGACAATACAAAAGACTTCGCAACTGGCGAATCTATCTTGGAATGGCTCCGTCAGTTCGCTGAAAAAGGTGAAGACGACGATACATTCTTGCGTGGATTCCTTGGTCGTATGCTTTTCTCAGGCGACGAAGTCAAGAAGTCTGTCAACGTCTTGTCAGGGGGAGAAAAAGTCCGTGTCATGCTATCTAAGCTCATGCTGCTCAAGTCAAACGTCCTCTTGCTGGATGACCCAACCAACCACTTGGACTTGGAATCCATCTCTAGCCTTAACGATGGCGTGAAAGACTTCAAAGAGTCCGTTATCTTTGCCAGTCACGACCATGAATTCATTCAAACCATTGCCAACCACATCGTTGTCATCTCGAAAAACGGGGTCATTGACCGTATCGATGAGACCTATGATGAGTTCCTTGAAAATGCTGAAGTACAGGCAAAAGTTCAAGAACTCTGGAAAGCATAATCAAAAAAGGCGATTTTATCGCCTTTTCTTATAAATTTATGAAATCAATTTTTAAACATAAGTCCATTTTTTATCTATTAGCCTTTTTTCTTCCCTTTACAATAATGGTCATTATCTTGTCAACCCAAGGTATTTGGTGGGGAAGTGATACAACCATTTTGGCCAGCGATGGGTTCCATCAATATGTCATCTTTCATCAAACTTTACGGAATGCTTTACACGGTAATAGTTCAATCTTTTATACCTTTACAAGTGGGTTAGGCTTGAATTTCTACGCCCTATCGTCTTACTACCTGGGCTCTTTTCTATCGCCTTTAGTATATTTCTTTGACTTGCAGTCCATGCCAGACTATATTTATCTGTCAACTATTGTAAAGTTTGGCTTGATAGGCTTGTCAACCTATACTAGCCTGAGAGGCATTTATAAAAACATCAAAACTGAATGGAGCTTACTTCTCTCTACCAGCCTTGCTCTCATGAGTTTCTCAACTAGTCAGTTAGAAATTTCCAGTTGGCTGGACGTTTTTATTCTGGTTCCTATTATTTTACTGAGTTTACACAGAATGCTGACTGGTAAAGGTCGGATTATCTACTATATCAGTCTAGCCTGTCTTTTCATTCAAAACTACTACTTTGGTTACATGACTGCCATCTTTTTATTGATTTGGACACTTGCTCAGCTAACAAAATTCGATAAAAAAATTATTCGATTTATAGACTTTACAGTGGTGTCAATTATGTCAACATTGACTGCTATGGTCATGTTACTGCCAACCTATCTAGACCTAAAGACTCACGGAGAGACATTTACAAAGATTGTCAACTTAAAAACTGAGGACTCCTGGTATCTAGACTTTTTTGCTAAGAGCCTAGTTGGAAGTTTTGACACCACAAAATTTGGATCTATTCCGATGATTTTTGTTGGACTAACTCCGCTAATTTTAGCCTTGCTCTACTTTACTGTCAAAGAAATAAAATGGCAGACAAAATTAGCAAATGGACTGCTAGTAACCTTTATCATTGCAAGTTTTTATCTACAACCACTCAATCTATTCTGGCAGGGAATGCACGCGCCAAATATGTTTCTCTACCGCTACGCCTGGGTACTATCTATTGTCATTATTTATCTAGCAGCAGAAACCAGCACCTATTTGACCAACATTAAAATATGGCAAATTTGCCTTCCCTTTACAATTCTGTCAACCGGTTTTATCCTCACATATATTTTTAAAAATCACTACTATTTCTTGGACACTGTAAACTTTTTACTAAGTTTTGAATTTCTCTTTGCCTATCTTGTTCTATTTGTCAGCCTTCATTATTTCAAGTTTGATATCAAGTGGATACCTCTTTCTTTCTTACTGTTTACCTTATTAGAACTTGGTCTCCACACTCATTACCAGGTTCAGGGAATTTCAGATGAGTGGCATTTCCCTAGTCGGTCGAATTACGAAGAAAAGTTGACAGATATTGACAATCTTGTAAAAGAGACTAAGAGTGACAATGAATACTTCTATCGAATGGAACGCTTGTTACCTCAAACCGGTAATGATAGCATGAAGTTCAATTATAATGGTATTTCTCAATTTTCATCCATTCGCAATCGCGCTTCTAGTTCTACTTTAGATAAACTGGGTTTCCGTTCAGACGGTACCAATCTAAATCTGCGTTACCAGAACAACACCTTGATTGCGGATAGCCTATTTGGCATAACCTACAATCTGGCAAGCACAAATCCCAATAAATATGGATTTGATTTTCAGAAGAGTACCGATAGTATCAGTCTCTATAAGAATAACTACAGTCAGGGATTAGCACTTTTGACCAATTCTGTTTACAAAGATATCAAGTTTACAAATATGTCCTTGGATAATCAATCTGCCTTTCTAAATGAACTGACAGGACTGGATTACAAGTATTTTTATCAGATTAAGGACGTTCAATCATTCAATGGTGTTGACCTTGGGGGCCGCATAACTGTAAATAAACCTGTCAATCAGATCGATGCAACTATTACTTATAAACTAAATGTTCCAGCCAATAGCCAGGTCTATCTCAATTTACCAAATATTAGCTTCTCAAACGACTCTGTCAAAAGAGTTGTCATAACTGTCAACAACCTGTCAAATGAGTTCACACTTGACAACAGCTTTTCCTTCTTCAATATTGGTTATTTCTTAGAGGATACTGAACTTTCCTTCTCTATTCATTTTCCAGAAAACGAACAAGTTAGCTTTGATAAACCGCAATTTTTTCGGTTAGACCTTGGCCAATATTCTGAGGCTATGGAAATACTAGCCAGTAAGCAAGTTGTATCCACCGTAAAGTCGAACAAGGTAGAAGTAGAATTTTCAAGTCAAAATCCTGCTAGTCTGCTCCTAACCCTTCCTTATGATAAGGGATGGACTGCAAGCATCGATGGTAAAAAAGTACCAATATTAAAAGCACAAAATGGTTTTATGAAACTGGACGTAGAGCCTGGTCAACGACAGGCCGTCTTGACATTTATTCCACATGGATTTTACTTGGGATTAGGAATTTCCACGACAGCTATCTGTTTCTTTATTTTCTATAATTATTTGTTCAATAGACATAAGAACCGAGGTTAAACCTCGGTTTTTGTAGTGCAAAAAAACCTTGATTTCTCAAGGTTTCCTAGTCTTTATTTACTCCGCCAACAGGGCTCGAACCTGTGACATCATGATTAACAGTCATGCGCTCTACCAACTGAGCTATGGCGGATGATATAGTCCGTACGGGATTCGAACCCGTGTTACCGCCGTGAAAAGGCGGTGTCTTAACCCCTTGACCAACGGACCATTATCAGTACGCTAACTAGTATAATACATGACCTTATTTTTGTCAACATTTTTTCAGATTTTTTTCACTTTCCGGCAACTTGACAGCTACCTATCTTTCATGTAAAATAGAAGAGTTGAAAGAGGTTCCATAGCTCAGCTGGATAGAGCATTCGCCTTCTAAGCGAACGGTCGCAGGTTCGAATCCTGCTGGAATCATCTCCGACCTGCTCTGGCGGGTCTTTTTTCTTTCCATAATTCCCAATTTATATACAAAACAAAGGGGAGGACACCTATGAGGGCATATTCTCCAAAGGATTGGGAAAACAGAGTAGATAGACAAACTCCAAGCATGAACCCTAAAATAATAATGTAGATATTTCGACCAGTTTCCTGCAAGTGTGCGTTCTTTTCCATCAATCCCTTAAAACAAATATAGGCTGCGTTTTTGACATTTCCAGTCATCATCACATTGGCATAATGGACACCCTTAAGACTTCTAAAAGTCTCTACTTGGATGGAAGCTGTAAAGGCCAATAAGCCCATAGTAAAAAATGAATTGACAAAGGGCGTCAGAACGATTGTCAATACAATCAAGCATAAAATGATTAAACTGCTTCCAAAATGCCAAGGATAGCGGTGTTTCAAAAAATATTTTTTGGCTAAATAAGTAAAAAATTGCCCCAGTGTAAAGAATACAATTGGGACTAAAAAGTGAATTGTACTCTTGATGCTGCCCTGGGCTAAATGACTAGCTAACAAAACGACATTACCAGACTGGACACCTGCAAACCGGCCACCCTGGGTCAAATAAGAAAAGGCATTCAAATAGCCGCTGACAAAGGTCAGACAGGTAGCCACTCTTAGCCCCTCATACACACGATACTCTCTCATTCTCTCATCTTCCTTGTTTCACGTGAAACTATTTGTGATAGGGACTTCCCTGTTGGATCATAAAGGCCCTGTATATTTGTTCCATCAAAACCAACTTCATCAATTGATGGGGCAGCGTCAATTTTCCAAAACTCATCAACAAATTCGCCCTTTTTTTAACCGAATCTGCCAATCCAAGGCTGCCTCCAATTACAAAGGAAATTTCTGAAAATCCTTTTATTGTAATATCTTCTAATTTTTTGCTAAATTCTTCTGAAGGAAATTGATTGCCCTCAATGGCCAAAGCGATGACAAAGTCGCGCTCGTTGATTTTAGATAAAATCCGCTCCGCTTCCTTGGCCAATATTTGCTCGTTCTCAGCCTGACTAGCCTTGTCGGGTGTTTTTTCATCTGCTAATTCAAGCAGCTCCAATTTGGTAAACCGACTGAGCCGCTTGCTATACTCAGCAATGCCATCTTTTAAATATTTCTCTTTTAGTTTTCCAACTGTAATCACTTTTATTTTCATATTTCTATTGTAACATATCCACAAACTATCTAACAGATGAAATGGATAATAAGGCAAGGAAATAGGGAGTATATACACAGAAGAAAAAAGTTATCCACAGCTTGTGGATTGATTTTTGAAAATTTTAAGTTATAATTAAGAAAGGTAGTGTAATCTTTAGAAAATGGATTAAATCTGAAAGGGAAAAAGTCATGAAAAAGTATTTGAAATTTATCATTCTATTCGCCTTTGGGTTTCTAGGAGGAATCAGTGGCTATCTGGTTGCGTCCTCTTTCCAAAATCCCGCAGCTCCACAGCAAGCGGGGTCTGGTGAAACCACCATCAGCAAAGTTCAGTATCAAAATGAGAATTCAACAACCAAGGCTGTGGAAAAAGTACAGGATGCCGTAGTATCTGTCATCAATTACCAGCAGCCTACACCAAATAGCCTCAGCTCTATTTTTGGTACTATTGAAAGCTCCGATGAGCTGGCCCTGGCAGGAGAGGGATCTGGTGTTATATATAAAAAAGATGGCAAGGATGCCTACATTGTCACCAACAATCACGTTATTGCTAATGCTGAAAAAATTGACATTCTCTTAGCATCTGGTGAGAAAGTTAGTGGACAGCTAGTGGGAGCAGACACCTATTCAGATATAGCCGTTATCAAGATCGATGCTGAGAAAGCCCACTCTGTCGCTGAATTTGCCAATTCAGACAGCATTAAGGTCGGAGAAACAGCCATCGCTATCGGTAGTCCTTTAGGTAGTGTTTACGCCAATACCGTCACCCAGGGCATTATTTCCAGCCTTAGCCGGACTGTCACTTCTCAAACAGAGGACGGACAAACCATCTCCACCAATGCAATCCAAACAGATACAGCCATTAACCCAGGTAATTCTGGTGGCCCCCTCATCAATATTCAGGGTCAGGTTATCGGAATCAATTCAAGTAAGATAACTTCCAGTTCTCTGGCCAATAATGGTGGTGTCTCTATAGAAGGTATGGGATTTGCGATTCCTTCAAATGACGCTGTTTCTATTATCAATCAATTGGAAACAAATGGTAAGGTAGTTCGTCCAGCCTTGGGCGTTCACATGGTCGACTTGACCGATCTGTCAACCAGTCAATTAGAAAAAGCAGGTCTGGCAAATACAGATTTAACCTCAGGTGTAGTAGTTGTTTCAACCGAGTCAGGCCTACCAGCTGATGGCAAATTAAAAACCTACGATGTCATTACTGAGATCAATAGTAAGAAAATTGAGAGCAAGAGCGATTTACAGAGTGCCCTTTACAAACAAAAAATTAACGACACGATTACAGTCACCTATTACCGTCAAGGCAAAGAAGAGAAGGTTGACATAAAGTTGACACACTCTACGGACGCCCTTTCTTAATAGTTGGAACAAAAACCTTACTTTACAGCATTGTAAAGTAAGTTTTTTTTTGCTAGAATGTCACTGTATGGAAGAATTAAAAAAGATAGCGATTAAGGATATTCAAACAAATCCTTTTCAGCCACGAAAACATTTTGACCAAGAAAAATTATTGGAACTAGCCCAGTCTATCCGAGAAAATGGAATTATCCAACCGATTATCGTCCGAAAATCCTCTCTCATAGGCTATGAATTATTGGCTGGAGAACGACGTTTACGAGCCAGTCAATTAGCCGGTCTAAAAGAAATTCCAGCCCTTGTAAAGGAATTATCCGATGACCAGCTCATGTTGCAGGCTATTATCGAAAACCTCCAACGGTCGGACTTGAATCCCATTGAAGAAGCAGCATCTTATCAAAAATTGATTGAAAAGGGGCTGACCCACGATGAAATTGCTCAAATTATGGGCAAATCCCGCCCTTATATTTCCAATCTTCTGCGTTTGCTGAGCCTCAGTAACAGGACCATTACTGCCATTGAAACCGGAGAAATCAGCCAGGGGCATGCCCGTCTCTTAATCGGTCTTCCTGAATCGAAACAAGTCTACTGGATAGAGCGTATCCAACAGGAGCAATTAAGTGTTCGTTGGCTGGAAAATGCTTTGAAAAAGAAGAAAAAACAAGCCCCACCGAAAACAAATCTCTTTTTGAAGGAGCAAGAAACTGAATTACAGAAACTCCTAGGAACCATGGTCACGATTAGACAGCAGAAATCTGGTCAGGGGAAGATTAGCCTATCCTTTGATTCCAACGAAGAATTCGAAAGAATTATCAACACCTTAAAAAAATTGTGTGACTAATAAAAATAATCCCCCTACTTATAAACAGGAATAAATAGTGGAAAAAGCCGATTTTATCGTGATAAATTTACTTATTCACATCTTGTGGATAAGTGATATAAACAGTGTGGAAAAATATTTATTCTTGTGGAAAACTTTTTCCTTTTATGGTAAACTTAGAATAAGCACTTTTTAGGAAGGGAGGCTTCAAATGGACAAGGAACAAGAATTTTGGAATCGATTTATTGAACTAGCCCAGTCCAGTCTTTCCAATTCTGTCTACGAGCTACTGGTTGAAGAAGCGCGCCTGATTGAATTGCAGGATGGCGTTGCAACAATTTTTCTCGCTGGAACTAGCGACAGTATACTGGCCAGTAAGAAAAAATTGTGGAAACAAAATATTGAAGAACTGATACTGATTGCTGGTTTAGAAGTGTTGGGTGAGCAAATTTCCGTCACCTACCATACCTATCAATCTGTATCAGAACCAAAATCTGACAAGGCCTATAAAGCTGATAAGGTCGTTACAACACCAGCAGAAGCAGATACTCCAGCTCCGATAGGCAAGCCCAGCAAATCCAGTTTTCTTCCGATTCAATCAGGCATCCAGCCCCAATACACCTTTGATAACTTTGTCCAAGGTGGTAGTAATATGATGGCCAAATCTGCTGCTCTAGCTGTAGCTCATTCACCTGGACAGCTCTACAATCCTCTCTTTATCTGGGGAGGACCTGGTCTTGGGAAAACTCACTTGCTCAACGGAATTGGTAACCAAGTCCTGGGAGACAATCCACACGCGCGTGTTCAATATGTCACATCTGAATCCTTCCTTAACGAATTTGTCAACTATCTCACCAAAAAAGAACTGGACATGGAAGAATTTAAGGAGCACTATAGAAATCTTGACCTGTTGCTCATTGATGACATCCAGCTCTTAAAGGGGAAGGCTTCAACACAGGAAGAATTCTTCCACACCTTTGATGCTCTCTTGAGCCAAGGAAAACAGATTGTCCTAACCAGCGATCGAAATCCAGATAGCCTGGATAATTTGGAAGACCGCCTGGTATCCCGCTTTAGTTGGGGAGCTACCTGCCAGATTTACCCACCAGATATCGAAACGCGCGAGGCCATCCTCAGAACCAAGTGTGCCACCTATCCATTTGAATTTCCAAATGATACCCTGACCTATCTGGCAGGCCAAATCCAGTCCAATGTCAGAAATTTAGAAGGTATTCTCAAAGATATCAGCCTCCTGGCTGGAATGAGAAATTTGACCACTATCACCGTCGACATTGCAGCTGAGGCCATCCGAGGACGCAATCAGGCAGCACCAAAAAATTCTGTTATCCCAATTGAAACCATCCAGACTGAGGTCGGAAAATTCTACGGCGTTAGCCTCAAGGAAATAAAGGGAAGCAAGAGATTGCAAAATATTGTCCTAGCCCGTCAGGTAGCCATGTATCTAGCAAGGGAAATGACGGACAACTCCCTTCCAAAAATTGGCAAGGCCTTCGGTAATCGAGACCACACAACTGTCATGCATGCCTATAAAAAAATAAGGGACATGCTCAAGAATAACGAAAGCTTCCTGATTGAAATTACAAATATCAAAAATAAGATCATGTAATCCCATACTTGTGCGCAGTTTTCCACAAGTTGTAAACAAGCCTTTTTTCCTATTCTGATGCGCTTGCTTACACTTTTCCACAGAATACACAGGCTCTACTACTATTACTAACCCTTATTATATATAAATAAAGGAGAATCCATGATTCAATTTTCCATTAACAAAACTGTTTTCCTACAAGCATTAAATATTACCAAACGTGCTATCAGTACCAAGAATGCTATTCCTATTTTATCTACTGTTAAAATTGCTGTTAATACGGAAGGTATTACCCTGATTGGTTCCAATGGTCAAATTTCTATCGAACACTTTATTTCTGTTCAAGATAAAAATGCTGGTCTTTTGATTAGCTCAACCGGAGCTATCCTTCTGGAAGCAGCTTTCTTTATCAACGTAGTTTCTAGCATGCCTGATTTAGTTCTTGATTTTAATGAAATCGAACAAAAGCAGATTGTCTTGACTAGTGGTAAATCTGAAATTACCCTCAAAGGAAAAGAAGCAGAGCAATACCCACGTTTGCAAGAAGTGCCAACTTCAAAACCTCTGGTATTGGAAACAAAAGTCCTTAAGCAAACCATCAACGAAACAGCCTTTGCGGCCTCAACTCAGGAAAGTCGTCCAATCCTAACTGGTGTGCACTTTGTGCTAACAGATAATAAACAGCTCAAAACAGTGGCTACCGACTCCCACCGTCTCAGCCAGCGTAAATTGGTCTTGGAGACTGCAGGAGATGATTTCAATGTGGTCATCCCAAGCCGCTCTCTCCGCGAATTTACGGCCGTATTTACCGATGAAATTGAAAAGGTAGAGGTTTTCTTCTCCAACAACCAAATCCTCTTCAGAAGCGAGTATATTAGTTTCTATACCCGTCTTTTGGAAGGGACCTATCCAGATACCGACCGTCTCATTCCAAAAGAATTTAAGACGACAGCTGTTTTTGATACCTCCCACCTCCGTCAGTCTATGGAGCGTGCTCGTCTCTTGTCCAATGCTACTCAGAATGGAACGGTGAAACTGGAAATTACCAAGGGTATTGTCTCAGCCCATGTCAATTCTCCAGAAGTAGGCCGCGTCAATGAAGAAATCGATACCTTGGACGTTTCAGGTGAGGATCTGGTGATCAGCTTCAACCCAACTTATCTGATTGAAGCCCTCAAAGCGACCAACAGTGAGCAGGTGAAGGTGAGCTTTATTTCCAACGTTCGTCCATTTACTCTGGTACCAATCAGTGAGGATGACGATTTTATCCAATTGGTAACCCCTGTTCGTACCAACTAATAACAGTAAAAGCGGCCATTGAGCCGTTTTTATGTTATACTAAAATTACCTATGATTGTACACATTTTAGCAAATCCAAATGCTGGCAGCCATTCTGCAGAGAGTATAATAGACCAGCTTAAAAAAACTTATCCACAAGTAGAATTTAAGACCTATCTGACCCAGGGTAAGCATGATGAGAAAGTTCAGATTCAAAAGATTTTAGAAGGCTATGGAGATGGGGATAGACTGCTCATTTTAGGTGGAGACGGTACGCTATCTAAAAGCCTGACGGATTGGCCAAGCCAACTACCTTTTGCTTATTATCCGACAGGTTCGGGCAATGATTTCGCCAAATCAATGAAAATCAGAGAGATAGATACTGTCCTAACTGCCCTCTTGACAGAAAAAACGCAGTCTATTTGTGTTTTGAAGACGTCCTTTGGGATTATTGTCAATAGTATGGATGCTGGTTTTGCTGCCCAGGTGATTGCACGCTCAGAATCCTCTAAGCTCAAAAACTGGCTTAAGCGCGTGAAAGTTGGCAAATTGACCTATCTGATAATGGCTATCAGAAGTCTTTTAGATGCGCAGTCCTTGACATTGGACGCGGTCATTGATGGCCAGAAACAACAGTTGAAGAATCTCTTTTTCCTGTCTCTTGCCAACAATACCTACTTTGGCGGTGGTATCATGATTTGGCCGGAAGCCTCTGCTCATGAGCAGAAAATCGATTTGGTTTATATTGAAAACGGCCCAATTCATAGACGTGTGCTGGCCTTGCTCGATTTGGTCCTTAAGCGTCATAAGAAATCCAAATATATCAAACATATCCAGTGCCAAACCATTTCTATCAAAATCAGTCAGCAAATCCTATTTCAAACGGATGGTGAAATGCTGGCGGGGACAGAGTTTGCATTGACTTGCCAAGAAAGAAAAATCTATCTATAAGGAGTTAACATGTATCAATTAGGAACATTTGTCGAAATGAAAAAGCCTCATGCCTGTGTCATCAAATCGACTGGCAAAAAAGCCAATAAGTGGGAAGTCATTCGTTTAGGTGCAGATATTAAAATCCGTTGCAGCAACTGTGACCATGTGGTTATGATGAGCCGGCATGATTTTGAGCGGAAAATGAAGAAAGTTCTTGATAGCGAGTCCTAGTTGACAGTTTGCAACTGCTGGTTGCGACAAGTTCCTAAGAATTGCTAGGCAATCAATCCATGGATAATTATAATTTTGTCATCAGTTTTATCATGATAAATAATGTAGTCATATTTTCATTGTATTTTCATAAATAAAATTTTCTAATTTCGTTCCGTCATATCGCCTTTTTCCTCTACTTTCTGCTATAATAGTCATGATTGAATTTTTATATGGAGAACTAAGAATATGGCTTTAACAGCAGGTATCGTCGGTTTGCCAAACGTTGGTAAATCAACCTTATTTAACGCAATTACCAAAGCAGGAGCAGAGGCTGCCAACTATCCTTTCGCGACCATTGATCCAAACGTGGGAATGGTAGAGGTGCCAGATGAGCGCTTGACCAAGTTGACAGAGTTGATTACACCAAAGAAAACCGTGCCGACCACCTTTGAATTTACAGACATTGCCGGTATCGTAAAAGGTGCCTCAAAAGGGGAAGGTTTGGGAAATAAATTCTTGGCCAATATCCGCGAGGTGGATGCCATTGTTCACGTGGTTCGTGCCTTTGACGATGAAAATGTCATGCGGGAGCAGGGGCGTGAAGATGCCTTCGTTGATCCGCTTGCTGATATTGATACGATTAACCTAGAATTGATTTTGGCTGACTTGGAGAGTATCAACAAACGCTATGCGCGTGTGGAGAAGATGGCTCGTACCCAGAAAGACAAGGATTCTGTGGCAGAATTTGCAGTCCTCGAAAAAATCAAGCCCGTCTTGGAAGATGGTAAATCAGCTCGTACAGTAGCTTTTACAGACGAAGAGCAAAAAATTGTCAAGCAGCTTTTCCTCTTGACCACCAAGCCAGTCCTTTATGTAGCTAACGTTGATGAGGACAAGGTCGCTGACCCAGACGGCATCGAGTATGTTCAACAAATCCGCGATTTCGCAGCGACAGAAAATGCAGAAGTGGTAGTCATTTCAGCGCGTGCCGAAGAAGAAATTTCGGAACTCGACGACGAGGACAAGGCAGAATTCTTGGAGGCAATCGGTTTGACTGAGTCTGGTGTTGACAAACTGACTCGTGCAGCTTATCATTTACTTGGTCTTGGTACTTACTTTACAGCAGGTGAAAAAGAAGTCCGTGCTTGGACCTTCAAGCGAGGTATCAAGGCGCCTCAAGCGGCCGGTATCATCCACTCAGACTTCGAAAAAGGATTTATCCGCGCCGTAACCATGTCCTATGATGATTTGATGCACTATGGCTCTGAGAAGGCTGTTAAAGAGGCTGGACGCCTTCGTGAAGAAGGTAAGGAGTACGTGGTCCAGGATGGGGACATCATGGAGTTCCGCTTTAATGTCTGATGCCTAATATTCGCTTATTCGTTGTTATCTCGTCTTGCCGTACTATCAGTACTGCCTGTGACTTTGATGACTAGACTAAGCAAATGTTTAGCAATCAAAAAACAACTATAAAAATAGTAGGTTGGAAAGACTTCCAACCCTTTTGGTGTTTAAGGAGAAAAAATGACACGATTGATAATAGGTCTAGGCAATCCCGGTGACCGCTATTTTGAAACCAAGCACAATGTCGGCTTTATGCTGATTGATAAGATTGCAGCGCGTGAAAATGTGATATTTACGCACGATAAGATTTTCCAAGCGGACCTTGCAACGACCTTTATTGACGGAGAGAAGATTTTTCTGGTCAAGCCGACGACCTTTATGAATGAATCGGGTAAGGCAGTGCATGCGCTGCTGACCTACTACGGACTGGATGAGACTGATATTCTGGTGGCCTATGATGATTTGGACATGGCTGTTGGAAAAATCCGTTTTCGTCAAAAAGGCTCTGCCGGTGGCCACAATGGTATTAAGTCTATCATCAAGTATCTAGGAACAGATCAATTTGACCGCATCAAGATTGGCATCGGTCGTCCCAAAGGCAAGATGAGTGTGGTTCATCATGTTTTATCTGGATTTGATACGGAGGACCGCATTGACATTGACCTAGCTCTTGAAAAACTTGACAAGGCTGTCAACTTCTATTTACAGGAAGATGACTTTGATACCATCATGAGAAAGTTTAACGGCTAATGAACATCCTGGATTTATTACACCAAAATAAGCAAATCAATCAGTGGCAGGCAGGACTGAATAAATCCACTCGCCAACTCATCCTAGGACTATCAGGAACCAGCAAGTCCTTGGTCATGGCAACTGCCTTTGATAGCTTGGCAGAAAAGATTTTAATTGTGACGGCGACCCAAAATGAGGCCGAGCGCTTGGCAACAGACTTATCAGCTATTATTGGTAGTGACTATGTTTACAACTTCTTTACAGATGACAGTCCTGTTGCCGAGTTTGTTTTTGCCTCCAAAGAGCGAACCCAGTCTCGAATTGATAGTTTGAATTTCCTACAAGACAAGACTTCATCAGGGTTTCTGGTAGCTAGTATGGCTGCCTGCCGTGTTTTGCTACCTAGTCCTTCTGCCTATCAATCTGCTAGATTAGAACTTTCAGTTGGTCAGGAAATGGAAGTTGACACCCTTGTCAAGTCACTTGTCAATACAGGTTATAAGAAGGTTTCTCGTGTCTTGACCCAGGGAGAATTTAGCCAGCGAGGAGACATCTTAGATATTTATGATATGCAGGCTGAGCATCCTTATCGTCTGGAGTTTTTCGGTGATGAAATAGACGGCATACGAACTTTTGACGTCGATAGCCAGAAGTCTCTGGAAAATTGTGAACAGATTTCCGTTTCACCAGCATCAGAAATGATTGTGACAGAAGAGGACTACCAACGAGCTATTCCTATCATTCAGAAAACGATTGAGCGTTCCAATCAAGAAGAACAGATTTCCTATCTCAAGGAAGTCTTGGCAGACATGCAGTCTTCCTACCGTCATCCGGATCTCAGAAAATTCCTGTCCTATCTATATGAGGATAGCTGGACTATTTTGGATTATCTTCCAAAAGGTTCACCTATTTTTCTAGATGATTTCCATAAAATTTCTGATAAACAGTCCCAGTTTGAGAAAGAAGTTGCGGATGTCTTGACACAGGATTTACAGAATGGTAAATCAGTGTCAAGTTTGAATTACTTCGCGTCAACCTATGCTGATTTGAGAAAATACAAGCCAGCCACCTTCTTTTCTAGTTTCCAGAAAGGTCTGGGCAATGTCAAGTTTGACGGACTTTATCAATTTACTCAGTATCCCATGCAGGAATTTTTCCACCAAATTCCGCTTTTAAAAGATGAACTGGCTCGCTATGCCAAATCAAACAATACGGTCATTATCCAGGCTTCTTCTGAAACAAGTTTACAAGCTTTACAGAAATCTTTACAGGAATACGAGATTCATTTACCAGTCCATTCAGCATCACAATTAGTCGCTGGGCAGCAGCAAATCACCGTCGGTCAGCTGTCAGCTGGTTTTCACCTTATAGATGAAAAGCTGGTTGTCATCACTGAAAAGGAAATTTTTAATAAGAAAATCAAGCGCAAAATCCGCAGGACAAACATGTCCAATGCGGAGCGGATTAAGGATTATAGTGAGCTTTCAGTCGGAGATTATGTAGTCCACCATGTTCACGGAATCGGTCAGTATTTAGGGATTGAAACCATTGAAATATCGGGTGTTCATAGGGACTATGTTACTGTGCAATATCAGAATGCTGACCGCATTTCCATTCCAGTAGAGCAGATTGACCTCCTGTCAAAATACCTGGCATCAGACGGCAAGGCACCTAAGGTCAATAAGCTAAACGACGGTCGTTTCCAAAAGACCAAGCAGAAGGTGCAAAAGCAGGTTGAAGACATTGCGGATGATTTGATTAAGCTCTATGCAGAGCGCAGTCAGCTCAAAGGTTTTGCCTTTTCACCTGATGATGCCAGTCAAGAAGAGTTTGACAACTACTTTACACATGTGGAAACCGATGATCAACTTCGCTCGATTGACGAAATCAAAAAGGATATGCAGAAGGATTCGCCCATGGATCGGCTCTTGGTCGGGGATGTTGGATTTGGTAAGACAGAAGTAGCCATGCGGGCAGCCTTTAAGGCGGTCAATGATGGCAAACAGGTTGCAATTTTAGTGCCGACAACGGTCCTAGCCCAGCAACATTTTGCAAATTTCCAAGAGCGATTTGCTGAGTTTCCTGTTAATGTTGACGTGATGAGCCGATTCAAGACCAAGGCAGAGCAGGAGAAAACGCTGGAGAAGCTCAAAAAAGGCCAGGTGGATATTATCATTGGTACGCATCGCCTACTCTCCAAAGATGTGGTATTTTCCGATTTAGGTTTACTGGTCATTGACGAGGAGCAACGCTTTGGTGTCAAGCACAAGGAACGCCTTAAAGAGCTGAAAAATAAAATTGATGTCCTGACCTTGACCGCAACTCCTATACCTCGGACCCTGCAAATGTCCATGCTTGGAATTCGTGATTTGTCTGTTATTGAAACACCACCAACTAATCGCTATCCTGTCCAAACCTATGTCATGGAAACCAATCCAACAGTCATTCGCGATGCCATTATCCGTGAATTAGACCGTGACGGACAGGTTTACTATCTTTACAATAAAGTTGACACCATTGAGCAAAAAGTTTCAGAGCTGAAAGAGTTGGTTCCAGAGGCCAGCATCGGTTATGTTCACGGACAAATGTCTGAAATTCAACTGGAAAATACCCTCTATGCCTTTGTGGAAGGGGAGTACGATGTTCTCGTTACGACTACCATTATTGAAACAGGGGTTGATATTCCAAATGCCAATACCCTCTTTATTGAAAATGCCGACCATATGGGACTGTCAACCCTCTATCAACTTCGTGGTCGTGTCGGCCGTTCCAATCGTATCGCCTATGCCTATCTCATGTATCGGCCTGAAAAGTCCTTAACAGAAGTGGCTGAAAAACGCCTAGAAGCCATCAAAGGCTTTACAGAACTGGGGTCTGGCTTCAAGATTGCTATGCAGGACCTGTCCATCCGCGGTGCGGGAAATATTCTCGGTGCAGCCCAGTCTGGCTTTATTGACTCAGTCGGCTATGAAATGTACTCTCAGCTTTTGGAACAGGCCATTCTTGAAAGGCAAGGTAAAGCTGGCCAGCGTCAGAAGAGTAATACGGAAATTAATTTGCAGATTGATGCCTATTTGCCGAGTGAATACATTTCAGACCAGCGTCAAAAAATCGAGATTTACAAGCGGATCAAGAACATTGACAGCCGTGTAAACTATCAAGAATTGCAGGAAGAGTTGGTCGATCGCTTCGGAGACTATCCGGATGTTGTAGCTTATTTGCTAGAAATTGGTCTCCTCAAATCTTATCTGGACCAGGTTTTCTGCCATAGTGTCCTTAGAAAGAAACAGCAGATTACAATTTCCTTTGAGCCCATGGCTGGTCAAATTTTCCTGACCCAGGATTATTTCCAGGCCCTATCGGTGACCAATCTCAAGGTCCAAATTGCAGAGAATCGGGGCCGTTTAGAAGTAATTTTTACCCTTCAAAAACAGAAGGATTATGAAATCTTGGAGGAATTGATCCAATTCGCAGAAAAATTGGCCCAAATTAAGTTAAGTAAAGGTTGATTGTGCCGAACTGTTTAATTCATTGAATGCATCAATTCTCATTTTCTTCGCAGGAGTAGTCATTTCAGCACTCATATTTTGGTGAGAGAGTTTCCAAACTCTCTTTTTACATTTTGGTAACAAAGTTATCCTATTCTACCAAAAACTTTAAAAAATGATATAATATTTAGTTGAGGTAATTCAAATGAGACTAGATAAATATTTAAAAGTATCCCGTATTATCAAGCGCCGGACAGTTGCAAAAGAAGTGGCAGACAAGGGCCGTATCAAAATCAACGGAATTTTGGCAAAGTCTTCAACGGATGTCAAAATCAATGATCAAATCGAAATCCAATTTGGAAACAAACTCTTGACAGTCAAGGTCTTGGAAATGAAAGACTCGACCAAGAAAGAAGACGCTCTGAAAATGTACGAAATCGTTAGCGAAAAAAGGATAGAAGCAGATGAAAAAATCTAAGGTTCTCCAAATCAGCAATCGTTTTATTGATGCTGAGAAGGAAAGATTTCACCGCAAAGAGCTAGAAAAACAGCAAAAAAACCGTTTTTTAGCGACGGTCATTGTCTTGGTGATTTTTCTCTTTATGTTGCCAACCTATAATCTAGTGGCTACTCATCAGAAATTGAAGCAAAATGAAGCCAAACTAGTTGAATTGGAAAATCAGTACAAAGACCTTTCTCGTGAGAAGGAACTTCGTGACGCCCTAGTCAAAAAATTGCAGGATGAAGAATATGCTGCAAAATATGTCCGTGCCAAGTATCAGTTTTCAAAAGATGGCGAGTTTATCTACAATATTCCAGGATTGTTGCCCAAATGACAGAAGATTTATTAAAAAATGTTGAGTTATTTTTGTCCTATTCCGATGACAAATTAGAAGAACTCACTGAAAAAAATCAACAGCTAAAAGTGTCCGTTGATCCACAACAAGAAATTTCCAAATAGAAAGAATGGAGAATGAAGGAAAAATTAGTCATACTCCTCTTGCCAATTTTATTTTCTGCAACCATTGTGGACAGCACAGAAGTCCCCTTTGAAATCACGCAAGAAGAGTACGTAACTTTCAATCAAAAAGAATACCAACCCATCTTTCATAGCCTACCTAGCAACCCGATTTCCCTGACAGAACTCCATGTGTTTAAGGATATGGACCTGACCCACTATAGTCACAAGATAGGGCCTGATTCCAGTTTGGAACTAGCAGGTTTAGAGGTAAATAACCACCACCAGCAGGTATTCACACTATCGGATGGCACCTATGTTTTGGCTAGTCAAGACCAAGTAGCAGATGACAGGATTTTAAACCAGGTAGGTCTTGAACAGACCTATTGGACCAAGGAGAATACTCGAATTTTAACTAGTCCTGTTTCTACAAAGCAGGATGAAAAAGAAAGTACTCTTCCTCCTTATCAGCCTGTTCAGGTTGACACACTCGTGGAGACACCGAGAGGTCAGTTTGTTCAGATTGTCGGCAAGGGCTGGGCTCTACTTGACCACTTGTCAACCCAAGATAATAGGATGGAAGGAGTTCAAAAACTCCTAGACACAAAATACAACAAAGACAACTACTCTATATATGTCAAGCAAGTGTCAAGTCAGTTAGAAGCAGGTATCAATCAGGATAAGATTCTATATGCAGCCAGTGTTTCTAAGCTTCCTACACTCTATTATGCCCAAAAACAAATTGATTTAGGGCGTTTTAAATTGACAGATAAGGTCAAGTATGTAAAGGAGACAGAGGACTTTGATGGAGCCTATGACCCTGCAGGCAGTGGATCCATCAGCAAGCGAGTTGACAATAAAGAATACCAAGTTGACGACCTGCTCAACCGTATCGCCAAAGAGTCTGACAATGTCGCAAGCAATATTGTCGGCTACTACCTGGCTGACAAGTTTAATCAGCAGTTTTACGATGACATCACCTCCATCACTGGTCAAAAATGGGACATGGTTACACGTGAAACATCTCCAAAAGTAGCTGGACTAATGATGGAAGCTATTTACCATCAAGGTGGGTTCGTACTTGATAGTCTCAAGGAAACCAGATTCGATGACCAGCGCATTCCCAAGGACATTCCGGTTCCGGTGGCCCATAAGATAGGTGACGCCTATGATTTCAGGCACGACGTGGCTCTGGTCTATACAGACTCACCCTTCATCTTGTCCATCTTCACGGACAAGGCAAGCTACGACGACATTTCACAAATTGCCAAGGATATTTACGAGATTTTAAAGTAATGAAAGAAAGATTTATAAAAGTGACACGCCAAGGTCACTTTTTTGATAAACACAGAAAAGTTTTGGTGGCTGTATCCGGTGGACTGGATTCCCTGACACTTTTGCAGCTCCTATACGACAGCAGGGAGAAGCTAGATATTGAACTAGGCATAGCACATATCAACCACCAGCAACGACCAGAATCCCAGGAAGAGGAGCGCTATATCAAAGAATTAGCGACTCAACTACGACTTCCTGTTTATATTTCACATTTTCAAGGAGTTTTCTCGGAAAATGCTGCGCGGAAATGGCGCTATGACTTTTTCAAACAAGTCATGGACCAGAAAGGCTATACTGCTCTGGTCACGGGGCATCATGCGGACGACCAGGCTGAGACAGTTTTCATGCGGATTCTCCGCGGCAATCGACTGCGTCACATCTCAGCGATTCAGCCAGTCCAAGACTTCGGACCTGGCCAGCTGATTCGTCCCTTGCTGACCTTTCAAAAATCCGATTTTCCAGCAACAGTTCATTTTGAAGATTCTAGCAATACCAGTCCAGCTTATTTACGAAACCGTATCCGAAATACCTATTTGCCACAATTGAGACAGGAAAATCCTCAGCTGGATAAGAATCTCCTCCAGTTAGCATCCGAAAGCCAACAGTTGGTCCAAGCCCTGCGTGATTTGACCAAAGATGTAGAAATCACCAACCTCCAACATTTTCAGCAGCAAACCCAGGCTATACAAAGTTTTCTTCTGGAAGAATATTTAGAACAATTCCCAGACCTTCAATTGACAGCTGCTCAGTTTGACCAAGTCCTCCATATTTTACGATCCAAGGCCAATTATCGTCACAGCCTAAAAAACGGCTACCAATTAGAAAAAGATTATCATCAGTTCTGCATCAGCAAAATCCAACCTCAGACGGATGAAGCACTAGCTCCCCTTGTGATAGAATCAGACGGTATCTTCACTTATGGGGACTACCTATTTTCCCTCAATCAACCACTGGAAGATGCCCAACAAATCCTTTATCTGCAACCAGATAGCCCCATTACCTTACGCAGCAGACAGGCAGGAGACAGCATTCTCATAAATGGTGTTCAGAAGAAACTCCGTCGCTGGTTTATTGACCAAAAAATTCCTCAGCAAGTACGACAAGAAGCCATAGTTGTCCAACAGGCTGAAAAAATTTATGGAATTGCCAATCTGCTTATCACTGATTTGAGTAAATCTGCAAAAAATGGTATAATGAAAGCTATCTTATATATCAAACAGAAAGAGTAAAACATTATGTTGGATAATGATATTAAAAAAGTTCTCGTTTCAGAAGAAGAAATCATTGCGAAAAGCAAAGAGTTAGGTCAAATCTTGGCCCAGGATTATGCAGACAAAAATCCTCTTCTTGTGGGTATTTTGAAAGGATCTATTCCTTTCATGGCTGAATTGATGAAGCATATCGATGCCCACGTAGAGACAGACTACATGGTCGTTTCTAGCTACCACGGTGGTACAGAAAGTAGCGGTACCGTAAAAATCATCAAGGATTTGGACAATAGCGTCGCTGGTCGTCACATTATCTTTGTAGAGGACATTATTGATACTGGCCGTACCCTGAAAGAACTCAAGGAGCTTTTTGCCCTCCGTCAAGCAGCTTCTATCAAAATTGCGACTCTTTTGGATAAACCAGAAGGCCGTGTTGTTGAAATTGAGCCAGACTATACCTGCTTCACTATTCCAAATGAATTTGTAGTCGGTTTTGGTCTAGATTACAACGAAAATTACCGTAATCTTCCTTATGTTGGAGTACTGAAAGAGGAAGTTTATACAAAATAGAAAAGGTTTCCTACTATTATTATGAACAATCAACCAAATAAAGGATTTATAAAAAATCCTTTTCTCATTATTCTTGTCATTGCGACTCTTTTGACAGCCTTCCAATTTTTTAACGCTGGCAAACAAGTAACAGTGCAAGAAATTCCCTATTCTCAAGTCATTACCGAGCTTAAAAATGATAATGTATCAGAACTAACCTACCAGCCTGATTCAAGCGTTATCGAAATTACAGGTAAGTACAAAAAGGAACAAACAGCCAAAGACGAGCTAGCCTCTTCTATTAAATTGTTCCAAGTTTCAGAGACAATCAAGTACAAAAACTTCAAATCTCTGATTTTACCTTCCGAGACAAATCTATCAGAACTTCAAACCCTGGCCAATGAAAAAGGGATTAAAGTTACGATAAAGCCTGAAAGCTCCAATAGTCTCTGGTTTAGCATTATCCTCAACTTCCTTCCCTTGATTATTTTCGGTGGATTCTTCTTCATGATGATGAATCAAGGAGGCGGAGGTGCCCGAGGCGCTATGAACTTCGGTCGTAACAAGGCCAGAGCCTTTGAAAAGAACAATGTCAAGGTCCGCTTCTCAGACGTAGCAGGTGCGGAAGAAGAAAAGCAAGAGTTGGTCGAAGTTGTTGAGTTTCTGAAAGATCCAAAACGATTTACCAAACTCGGTGCCCGTATTCCAGCAGGTGTCCTCTTGGAAGGGCCTCCAGGGACTGGTAAAACCCTTCTTGCCAAGGCAGTAGCCGGCGAAGCAGGTGTCCCATTCTTCTCGATTTCTGGTTCAGACTTCGTTGAAATGTTTGTCGGTGTCGGTGCCAGCCGTGTTCGTTCCCTCTTTGAAGACGCTAAAAAAGCAGCTCCAGCCATCATTTTCATCGACGAGATTGATGCTGTCGGTCGCCAACGTGGTGTCGGCATGGGCGGTGGTAACGATGAGCGTGAGCAGACCCTCAACCAACTCCTGATTGAAATGGATGGTTTTGAAGGAAATGAAGGCATTATCGTTATTGCAGCTACAAACCGTAGTGATGTTTTAGACCCAGCTCTTCTTCGTCCAGGTCGTTTTGACCGCAAGGTCTTGGTTGGTCGTCCAGATGTCAAGGGCCGCGAAGCTATTCTCAAGGTGCACGCCAAGAATAAACCGCTGGCTGATGATGTTGATTTGAAATTGGTTGCCCAACAAACACCAGGTTTCGTCGGAGCCGATTTGGAAAATGTCCTCAACGAAGCTGCTCTTGTTGCAGCACGACGCAATAAAACCGTTATCGACGCTTCGGATATTGATGAGGCGGAAGACCGGGTTATCGCCGGACCTTCTAAGAAAGACCGTCAGATTTCAGCTAAAGAGCGTGAAATCGTTGCCTACCATGAGGCAGGTCATACCATTGTCGGCCTTGTCCTATCAAATGCACGTGAAGTTCACAAGGTTACTATTGTCCCTCGCGGTCGCGCTGGTGGTTATATGATTGCCCTTCCTAAAGAAGATCAAATGCTTCTATCTAAGGAAGACATGAAGGAGCAATTGGCAGGACTCATGGGTGGTCGTGTGGCAGAAGAAATTATCTTTAATACTCAAACCACAGGTGCCTCAAATGACTTTGAGCAAGCAACGCAAATGGCGCGTGCTATGGTTGCTGAATATGGTATGAGTGAAAAAATGGGACCAATGCAGTACGAAGGTAGCCATGCTATGTTCGGTGCCCAAACTACTCAAAAATACATTTCTGAACAAACTGCTTACGAACTGGACACAGAAGTACGTAATCTCCTGACAGAAGCCCATAACAAGGCAGCTGAAATCATCCAGGACAACCGTGAAAAACACCAGTTGATTGCAGAAGCCCTACTCAAGTATGAAACATTGGACAGCGTTCAAATCAAATCGCTCTATGAAAAAGGTAAAATGCCTGAAAAAACAGAGCACGATGAAGAAGATGTTCACCCCCTTTCATACGATGAAATCAAAGAAAAAATGAAATAATTCAAGAGAGAAATCGCAAGGTTTCTCTTTTTTTCTCCTTATAAATACGAATAAATAAGATAGAGGACCATGTCCCACATTATCAACCTTGAACTTTTTAATGAAAACTGCTAAAATATAAGTAGAAAATAGTTTGGAATGTTCAAGGAATTCTATACTTAAGGAGAAAACCTATGCGACATACCAGACTCAAACCCACCTACGACACCGTAGCAAAAAAAATCTTCCAAAATAAGGAAGTTACCAAGCACTTTATAGCAGATATATTAGACCTACCTGTCAAATCCGTAGAATTACTAGACGGTCACCAGATTCGCCTACCACAGGACGGACTGCCGAGAGGATTTTATACCGTCACAGATATCTTGGTTGAGCTGGATGACGGCACGCAAGTCATCATTGAAATCCAGATTGTCAAGCAACGGTCCTTTGTGAATCGGCTATGGACCTATATTTGTAGCCAGGTGCATGATAATTTTGAAAATATCCGCAAGGAATTTCAGGAGACACATTTGATCCATGAACGGCTTTATCCGGTCTACGGTATCGCCCTTTTGGAGAAAAATTATTTCCCAGACGATAAGGCCTTTCATATCTTCTCCATTCGAGAAGAAACCACTAATCAAGAACTAACCATCAAGCTAAAGGATAGTCCCAAGGACCACAGCTTGCTCAAAATGGCTTTTCTAGAGTTGGACAAATACCAGCCCGAAACTTTCGATAAAAACCAGCTTAAGAAATGGTTTGAATTTTTTGGGAACCGAGAATTTACAGCTCCTCTAGATAAAATCATCCACCAAGCCGAGCATGCCCTGGACTTCGCCAGCTGGAGTAAGGAGGAACAAGCCATGTTCAATGACGAATTAGACATTCTAGAAGTTAATTATAGTAGAATCTACTGGGCAAGAGAAGAAGGTCGCGAAGAAGGTCGCGAAGAAGGTAGAGAAGAAGGTAGAGAAGAAGGCAGAGCAGAAGGTCGTGAAGAAGGACAACAACAAGCCAGCTACTCGATAGCACGCAATTTATTGTCAGCCAATCTATCCCCAGAGCTCATTGCGCAAAGTACGGGTCTTTCCCTGTCCCAAATTCACGATCTCCAAGGCGAGCTACTAACCAATAGTTGAGGAACAAGCCATGTTCAATGACGAATTAGACATTCTAGAAGTTAATTATAGTAGAATCTACTGGGCAAGAGAAGAAGGTCGCGAAGAAGGTCGCGAAGAAGGTAGAGAAGAAGGCAGAGCAGAAGGTCGTGAAGAAGGACAACTTCAAGCCAGCTATTCGATAGCACGCAATTTATTGTCAGCCAATCTATCCCCAGAGCTCATTGCCCAAAGTACGGGTCTATCCCTGTCCCAAATTCACGAGCTCCAAGGCGAGCTACTACCCAATAGTTGAGGAACAAGCCATGTTCAATGACGAATTAGACATTCTAGAAGTTAATTATAGTAGAATCTACTGGGCAAGAGAAGAAGGTCGTGAGGAAGGTCAACTTCAAGCCAGCTACTCAATAGCGCGCAACATGCTTACTAAGCACATGTCGAACGAGGATATAGCAGAATTGACAGCACTCCCCCTCACAACCATCGCCCAGCTCCGCAGTCAATTAGAAACCGGAGCTTAATCAATAACAACTATAAAGCCAAAAGATAATTTAAGATAAGATAACAGTCTTTCTTTTTAGTAAAGTAAATCACTCAATATAGTTGTCATTGTTACACCCTATCCATTCATATCAAATAATCACAAGTAACTTTTTTTAAAAAATCCTTAAATTTTTTTAAAAAACTCTTGACATAGATAAAAAATCAGCTTATAATATAGGTATCTGCAGTAGCAGTAAAAGAAAAAAAGAAAAAAATAAGGAGTTTTTTATCATGAAAAAAACATTCGTAACTTTGGCTACAGTTGCAGCATTGGTTGCAGCAGCAGCTCCAGCAGCTACTACATTGGCTAACGGTGACACATTTATCAAACAAGAACAAGGTGCTGAAGCTACTGTAGCTCTTATTGGACGTGAGTACGCAGCAGTGGTTGCAGATGCAAACGTTGCTTATGCAAAACTTACTAAAGCAGCAGCTGACACTTTTACAGCTGAACAAAACCGTGATTATTTAGCTACGTTTGTTACTGAATTCAAAGCTAAGTTAACTAGCGCTGAATCAGATTTGAAAAAAGCAAAGGAAAATGCAGGTCGTCAAGGTGATACAAATGATGTAGATCCAGCAATTAAATCACAAGAAGTTTTGAATGCAGAAGCAGCGGTTGAAACTGCTAAAGCAGCAGTTGCTACAGCTGAGCGTCAAGTTGCAGAAGCAGAAGAAGTTGTTGCTGGATATAAAGCTACTCAAGCTGCATACCAAGCAGAACTTGATGCACTTGTTGCTAAGAAAAACGAACTTTACAACAAATTCCTCGGTGCAGGTGCAACTGCAGAGCAAATCGCAGCAGCAGAAGCAGGTGCAGCAGCTCCAGCAGGTAACGGTGCAGCAGAAGCAGGTGCAGCAGCTCCAGCAGGTAACGGTGCAGCTAAGCCAGCAGCTAAAACTGTAGCAGCGGCTAAAACTGGTACTGGTTCTAAAACACTTCCAAAAACAAGCGCAGCTAAATAATTAGTCTAAGCTATCATAGATAAAGTTGCCCGAGGGCAACTTTATTTTTTAGGTGATTTATGAAGAATACAAAAAACAAAAAATATATAGTAGCCTTGTTAGCCTTTCTAGCTGTTGCTGGGATTGCCCTTTCAGCTTTCTTCGGCCTTCAAGGTGGAAAAAACTCTACTGCATCAGGAAACAACCAGCCAAGCTCAAGCCAGCAGGCAACATCATCGTCATCTGCAACATCCTATCAGATTTCAGAGGAAGAAAAGGCAGCCCTTAAAGAGCAATTTGACGGTCTCAAAGGGGTTAACCCTGATACCATTGCCTATGTCTATGCCCCAGGTACCAACCTAGATGAGCCAGTTGTCTATAGTGGTGATAATACAACCTACTTATCAAAACTCTTTGATGGGTCCGGTGAAGACCCATACATGGGGACAGTTTTCATGGATATGGACAACAAGACAGACTTTAGTGACAAGTTGACCTGGCTTTTTGGACATGCCCGTGGCTCAAAAGTGCCGGATAGCCGTATGTTTAACGATGTCAACTTCTACGATGATCAGGCCTTCTTTGATGCTCATCCCTATGTTGTCGTCCGTACTCCGGAAAAAGTTCATTACTATCAGGCCGCTTTCATGATTATTGTTCATGAGTCGACAGCCTTCTATCGCACAAGTTTCGATAGCGACCAACAGTTCGAAGAGCAGTTGACAGCAGTTCGTGAAGGTGCAGTAGCAAAAAATGATAATATTGAGATTAAAGCATCAGACAACTACCTGGTTCTCTCAACTTGTCGCGAAGATGACGTAACCATTCGTGCCAACCTCTACCTCCGTGAAATCCCTGAGTCAGAGCTCGGAGACTTCCTTGCAGAACATAAAGATGAACTAAATTACGTTCCAACACGCTAATCACTAAGCTGGTCACATGACCGGCTTATTTTTTTCAAAAAAGTGTTCAAAAGCTATTGACAGTATTAGCTATAGATGATAGAATAATGAAGTTGTCTCGTGAGGGACTGTTGGCGAAGTAGAAACGAAAAAAAGTTTCAAAAAGTAGTTGACAGGAAATCACGGATGTGATATACTGATATAGTTGTCGCAAGGACGACAAGACCTTTGAAAATTAAAGAAGACGAACCAAACGTGCAGGGTGATTTATAGAAATATAAATCGTCAATGACAAAAAAACAATAAACGGATAAGCCAGAGTGCTTAGTCGGACAAACTAATTTTAATGAGAGTTTGATCCTGGCTCAGGACGAACGCTGGCGGCGTGCCTAATACATGCA
>NZ_JBRKNW010000011.1:0-79550 GCF_053010325.1 Streptococcus sp. P25B114
CCATCCATGTCCCGCAAAGGGAATAGCCCAGATAATGGGATGATGGAGTCTTTCTTTGGCGTCTTGAAAACAGAAATGTTTTACGGATTTGAAAAGAGTTTCAAGTCTCTGGATCAACTGGAGAAAGCTATTACTGATTATATTTTTTACTATAACAACAAACGAATCAAAGCAAAATTAAAAGGACTTAGTCCTGTCCAATACAGAACTAAATCCTTTCAATAATTATTTGTCCAACTTTTTGGGGTCAGTACACACTTGCGGCATCGCTTTTTATTTATGTTCTTAGTTACTACTATGCTCCTGTCATGGCCAAGTATTCAATCTTGATGCACTTGTTCATGACAATGGCAGAGCGCCCAGCCTGACGCAGGATCTCTTCTGCTTCTTGGCTCTCCAAACCCAGCTGAGCCCAAAAGATTTTAGCATCTGTTTGGATAAATTCACGCGCTACATCGGGCAAGAATTCACTGCGACGGAAAATATCGACAATGTCAATCGGCTGGTCAATATCCAGCAGACTAGCATAGACTGGCTCACCAAGAATGGTTTGGCCAACTGCCGTCGGATTAACAGGAATAATCTTATAACCAGCCTCCTGCATGAGCTTGGAAACCCGATAGGATGTGGCATCCTCACGAGCAGACAAGCCCACAACCGCAATGGTCTTGGCGTTTCTCAGATAATCAAAGATGACATTCTGATCTGGATTTTGAAAAGAATAGGTCATAACTACCTCCTTTTAAGAGTGATAATGATAGACAAATAGGAAAATCAAGAGGGCAAGCAGGCACACCGGGCGGATAAGCCTGACTTCTCTCTTGCTCAGTATCGAACGACCTGGCATTTGGGGAAAGAGGGCCACCAAAACTGCCGTAGCAGCCAGACCTATATTGGCCAGATAGGCCATCTTGGTCAGACTTGCCAGTAGGAAGCTCAGAAATGTAAGTCCTACTCCCAACAGAATCATTTGCCCATAGGTCCGTGTTTGCAGCCATTCTTACATCATAGTCGTCCTCTGAGTATTCTTATTTCTTAGAAAGGGAATAAACTACATCCTTAAGCTGACCGATAGCTTTCTTGAGTGCTGTCCGGTCCTTGTCCAAGCCTGGATCCAACGAGTAGTAGATAGAGCCTACAACAACAGAATCATCATACTCTCCAGTCGATTCCATCCGATAGAAGGTCAGGCGGGCCATTTTTTGATCGTTCATAATCTGACGACCGGCCTTCCACTCCTGGTCATTGATGATCACAACTGACTGCTCAATGAAATTGTGGTTGGTTTCCGCCATACGGGCAGCCAACTCTTCTTCGTTCATGTTAACACCTTCTTCCAGTGGTGACTTGTTGAAGGCATTGATAGTGTAGAGTTGAACCATGTAGTTGTTAGCGCCTTCCTTGACATCGTAAACCGCAGCTAGGGTCTCATCTTCTGTGTTTTCTTTATTGATGGTCCAGTTGGCAGGCACATCATAGTAGCGCCAATTTTCTTTGATATTGCCGTTTTCATCACGTTCCGCAACACCATTGTTGGCCGCATGTATCTTGTGACCTTTTTGCGTCTCATCAGCTGGCGGATTGTCATTGACAGCAACGACTGGGACATTGACAAGAACATTGAACTGTTCATTTGTGGTGTCTTGTTTTTCTTTTAAAATAGGCAATTGAGTTGAGAAATCATCACCCGAAGGATTGGTTCCCTTGTTTTCTTTCTTCTGGCCACAGCCAACGAGAATCACACTAAACAAGGCAAGTAGAAGAATTGATTTTTTCACGTTATTTCCTTTCTTATTTAGCTTCATACCAGGTCTGACCGGCATTTTCATCCGCAAGCAGTGGCACAGACAGGGCAATGGCGCTTTCCATCGTTTCCTTAACCATAGCTTTGACCGTTTCCAGCTCTGCCATTGGTACCTCCAAAACAATCTCATCATGGACCTGAAGGAGCATGCGGGTAGATAGACCAGCCTCAGTCAGGGCCTTGTCCAAGTTAATCATAGCCACCTTGAGGATATCAGCAGCGGATCCTTGGATTGGAGAGTTGATGGCTGTTCGCTCGGCAAAATTTCGGACGTTGAAGTTGCGAGAGTTAATATCTGGTAATTCTCGACGGCGCTTGTAGATGGTTTCTACAAAGCCCTTATCTCGTGCCTCACGGACGATGGTCTCCATGTAGTTCTTGATACCTGGGAAACGTTCAAAATAGGTGTCGATGTAATTCTTAGCCTCTTTTCTCGTGATTCCGAGGTTGTTAGAAAGTCCGAAGTCAGAAATGCCGTAGACCACACCAAAGTTGACAGCCTTGGCATTGCGACGGTCGTTAGCTGTCACATCTTCTGATTTTTCAATGCCAAAGACCCGCATAGCTGTCGAGGTATGAATGTCTGCCCCCTGCTGGAAGGCCTCAATCAAGTGCTGGTCCTGGGAAATATGGGCTAGGACACGGAGCTCAATCTGCGAATAGTCCGATGCCAGAAGAACGCTGTCTTCCAGCGAAGGCACAAAGGCCTTACGAATGAGGCGACCTTGTTCCAGACGGACAGGGATATTTTGCAGGTTAGGATCTGTCGAAGACAGACGACCCGTCTGGGTCAAATCCTGAACATATCTGGTATGGATTTTGCCGTCTTCCAAAATCGCTTCCTGCAAGCCAATAACGTAGGTTGATTGGAGCTTGGTAATCTGACGGTAGTCCAAAATCTTGGAAACAACTGGGGCAATTGGGGCAAGACGTTCTAAGACATCCACTGCTGTTGAGTAGCCTGTCTTGGTCTTTTTAGTGTATTCCAATGGTAGGCCCATATCCTCAAAGAGAATGGTGCCCAGCTGCTTAGGCGAATTTATATTAAATTCTTGACCAGCTAATTCATAGATTTCCTTGGTCAGCTGCTCTATCAAGACTTCATTTTCAGCCTGCATGGCTTGGAGAGTCTCTTTTTCTACCTTGATACCGGCAATTTCCATCTTGGCAAGGACATCCGCCAGGGGCAATTCCATCTCGTAGAAGAGCTCCAATTGCTCATGTTCTTCGAGTTTTGCCAGCATAGCTTGCTCGGTCTCAATCAAGACCTGGACCTTACGAGCCAGATGCGGGAAGAATTCCTCACGGACTGGTAGGGCCAATTTGGCTCCCTTACCATAGACCGCCTCATCTGGTACCAAGCTAGTCTGACCGTAGAGGTTGGCAATGGTGGTCAAGGTATTGTCCTCAACTGTTGACAGGAGATACTTGGCCAAGCGACTGTCAAAGCTGGCAAGAGGGAGGTTCAGGCTCTTTCTTGCCAAGAGAACCTTACCCCGTTTGAAATCATAGGTCTTAATGGTCTGATGTTCCAAGAAATCACGCAGGATAGGACTGTCCAGTAATTCTGGACCACCGACATAAATCCCGTCCTTATCGCCCCAGGCCAGGCCAACAATTTCCTCTCGGTGGTAATTTTCACCTAGAATCTCAAAATAGAAGAACTGGTCCTTCTTAAGCATATCAGCCGTCACATCTGTAACCGTTTGGAAATCCAGTACTACTTCCTCTTGGGTCTCGGTCACTCCCAGCTGGGCCCGGAGTTGCTTAAAGCCCATGTCATCGTAGAATTGAGCCAGCTCCTCAAGATTTGGACCAGAGTAGACAATGTCGTCCAGGCCAATTTCAATCGGAGCATTGGTATCAATGGTCGCAAGGGTCTTAGACAGGAAGGCCTGGTCCTTGTCGTTGATGAGGTTTTCCTTCATCTTGGAGGCCTTCATGCTGTCGATATTTTCGTAAATCCCCTCTAAGCTGCCGTGTTCAATGAGGAGCTTGAGACCCGTCTTTTCACCGATTTTAGTCACGCCAGGGATATTATCCGACTTATCCCCCATGAGGGCCTTGAGGTCGATAAACTGGACTGGGGTAATCCCCATTTTTTCCATGAGGTAGGCTGGGGTAAATTCCTCAAATTCTGCCACGCCTTTCTTGGAAATCTCCACAACCGTATTTTCATCTGTCAGCTGGATCAAGTCCTTGTCACCGCTGACAATGGTTACATCAAAAGGAGTGTCTATCCGCTCTGCCATTTTGTCCAAGGTACCGATAATATCATCTGCCTCGTACTGTGCCAGCTCATAGTGCTTGACCCCCATGGCATCCAGCATCTGGCGGATAAAAGGAAACTGCTCGCGGAACTCGTCCGGTGTCTTGGCGCGGCCCGCCTTGTAGTCGGCGTACATCTCCGTCCGGAAGGTGGTCTTTCCAGCATCAAAAGCCACAAGAATGTGGGTCGGCTCAATCCGCTTCATCATGTGGTCCAGCATGAGGTTAAAGCCATAAATCGCGTTGGTGTGGAGCCCAGTCGGACTCTTAAAACGGTCAATTTGGTTGTAGAGTGCAAAGAAAGCACGAAAGGCTACAGAAGAGCCGTCGATTAGTAAAAGCTTGTTTTTATTCATAGGTCTATTATAGCATGAAAAAGAGGTTTTGGTGGGCTGGGGAGGGCTGGAAAAAGAAAAATCCTAGCTAGGCTGCTAGGACTTCCTGAAGGTTTCATCAAATAAATTCTACTCCACTGACTTGAGGGCTTCCAGCATGTCGACCTTTCTGAGCTGGTGGTTGACATACCAGCCCAGGCCTGCCAGAATGCCCACTATGGCTAGGACAGGGATGATGTAGACTTCTGCACCCACATGGGGATTAAAGCGAATGGAGTCTGAGCCAATCATGGCCAGGAGCAGGCGGTGCAGGTAAAAACCTGATACCAGACCGACCAGCACGCCAATCAAGGATAGGGCAATGGTTTCCCGGTAGATATACATGGTCACTTCCTTATTGTGGAAGCCCAGCACCCGAATGGTAGACAGCTCCTGGATTCGCTCGGACATGTTGATGATGGTCAGATTGTAGAGGATGACCAAGCCCAGCAGGATAGAGAGGACCACTAAGATGGTCATGACCGACTGCAGGGAGCCTGCCATGGCCGTCAGCATGTTCATGAGCGAGGTATTTTGCACCAGACTCTTGACTCCAGGCATGGCTAAGAGCTGACTGGCTGTATCTTGGACCTGGTCGACTTGCCCCTGCTTGAGCTGGACCAGATAGCCATTAGCCGTCCGCCGCTTGCCCGTCACCTGCTCATAGTAGGCGTCCGTCATATAGATGAAGTGACCTGCATACATCTCGACAACATCGGCCACACGGACGGTCACTTGCTCATCTTCCAGAGTCATCTTGAGCTTATCACCCCTTCCGACACCGTAGAGCTGGGCCAATTTTTCCGTTAGGACAATGCCCCTGCCACTAAGCTGGATGGACTGACTAGCCTTATTTTCCAGGCTGACCAGATTTCCTATATCCTCTCTGTCCGTCACATAGATACCGACAGACAGGTTCTTTTTCACATCGCCAATCTGCAGGGTCTGATTGGTCTGTTCAAAGGCAATTGGCAAGGACTGGCGGACCTGGTTTGACTGGAGAAAGGCAGTCAACTTGTCCAATTCCTCTTCAGAAGCTCTGCCATTTTCCACCACCAGTAGGTCATAATGGAGCAGGTCCCCAAACTGGCGATCGACCACCCCAGAGATAGAGGAGCGAATCCCCAGACCGCCAAAGAGGAGGGCGACGGTGCCGGCCACGCCAAAGATGGTCATGAGCATGCGGAGCTTGTATCGGAAGATATTGCGGGCCGTCACCTTGTGAGTAAAGCTGAGACGGGACCAGACTGCCTGCCACTTCTCCAAAAGAATCTTGGAACCCGCTGCTGGAGGTTTGGGCAGGAGCAAATGGGCTGGCTTTCCCTTGAGTTCCCGGTGGGCCACCAGATAGGCCGGCAGAACCGAGGAAATGAGGGACAGGACCAGGGCTAGCAGGGTCCAGAGGGGATAGAAATGGAGCTTGGCAGGGCCAATCACCGTGGTCTTGGTGATGATATCCGAAATCATGGGCGACAGGGCGAAATTGCCTGCCAAAATACCAACCAAGGTGCCCAATAGACCGGCACCTAGACCATAGAGGATGAACTTGGTCATAATCTGACGGTTGGTGTAGCCCAGAGCCTTGAAGAGACCCGACTGGCTGCGCTCCTCGTCGACAAATCGAGCCATAGTGGTAAAGGTAACCAGGGCCGCTACCAGATAGAGGACTACTGGAAAGACATTACCCACTGCGGCAATAGAGCGAGTAGCATTGCTGTAGGTCGTATAGCCGTCTCCACCTGGTAGGCTGGACCGAGTAAAGACCTGATAGGGTGATTTCTCCAGCTTGGTCAAGTCTTCCTTGGCATGGGCCAATTCATCCTCGGCCTCCTTGATGTCCTTGGTGGCATCTGCTTTTTTGTTGCTGAGCTCTGCTTGGACCTGGTTCAAGTCCTGATCCGCCTGATTGAGACGGAGAGCCTCTTGATTGAGGGTCAGACTGGATGATTCCAGAAGACTAGCCCCCCATTCATAATCAGCGAAACCAGCCTGATAGGCTGCCAGACCTTGCTCGTATTGGGCCAGACCCGCCTGGTATTGGGCTAGACCTGCTTGGTGCTGGGCGTTCCATTCATTGAAGCTGGCAAGACCTGCCTCGTACTCGCCTAACTTAGCTTGGTAGAGGCTGTAGCCTGACATGTAGGTCTGATAGGCTGTGTCGTAATCCGCAGCATTGGGATCCAATTTTTCTAGGTCTGCATCCAGCTGGGCCTTGGCCTGGTTAAGCTGATTGGCAGATACTTCCAGCTGGGCATAGTTTTCTTCTAGGAAGACACCTGTCTGGTCCAGCTGGAGCTTGCTGGCATCCAACTCTGCTTTGCTGGCTTCTAATTGGGCCTTGCTGACCATGAGTTGGTCATAGGCCGCTTGCAATTCTGCTTCAGATTGGATAATCTTGGCTCTGCCACGGGAAAATTCTGACCTACCCGTTTCCAGCTGCTCTTTACCAGACTGGAGGTCCTGCTCTGCCTTTTCCAAATCAGCCTTGGCCTTAGAAATATCCTGCTCTCCCTTGGCAATCTCTTCCTGGCCTTCCGACTGGATGCTGGCCAAACGGAGCTCGTCGTTATCAGACAGGAGCTTTTCCAAGTCTTCCTGGTGCTGCTCCAACTTGTCTTCATAGGCTGGACTGGCATAATCCAAGCCTGCCAAATCATCGTAGCGGATCCGGGCAATGGTGTAAACGTCCGAGTCGAAGGCTTCTTCCATGGCCAGACCGTAGCCAGCCAGCTGTCCATTGCCGCTAGAGGCCAGACCCATGGTCGTGTTGTCCAAGATTTCCGAAGAGGCCACAAAGCCAACTACCTTGAACTGGTTTTGCGTGAGAATGGTTCCACCCTTGTTTGGCTCCGTCATGTCTATCCTGTCACCGATTTTGAAGGATGATTGAAGCGAGGGTGACAGGGCAATTTCGTCTTTTTGCTTGGGAAAATTTCCTTCCAAGAGCTGATAGCCTGAAATGGTCGGACTGGCCGAAAAGAGGCGAACTGCCTGGTCCTTTTCAAGAGTCACATCCTTAAAATAGCCAGCTTCAACTGCCGTTCCGTCAATTGCACCTATTTCATCAAGGTCTGCTTGGCTAATACCCAAACCAGAAATGACTGCCAAATCCAGGGTTTTCTGGTCAGTAATATAGGCTTGGGCTGTTTGTTCCATATTGGGAGCTGTTACTTTCAGACCTGTCAGAGCCAGGGCTCCCAGCATCATCAGGCTAAATAGGGACAAAAAACGCCCCTTGGAAGAAAGGAGGGATTGCCTCATATCCTTCCAGTAGATTTTCTTTTTCATAGGCTCCCCCACTAATATTCTAGACTAGCTATATCCTGCGGATTTGCATTCAGCTCTACAGAATGTACACGGGCATCCCGCATTCGAATCACTCGGTCGGCAATGGGAGCCAGTGAGTTATTGTGGGTCACGATAATCACCGTAGCACCTTGCTTGCGGGACATATCTTGCAGGATTTGCAAGACCTGCTTACCAGTTTGGTAGTCCAAAGCCCCAGTCGGTTCATCACAGAGGAGAATTTTAGGCTTTTTGGCAACCGCACGGGCAATGGCCACCCGTTGCTGTTCGCCGCCTGAAAGCTGAGCGGGGAAATTATTGATACGGTGACCGAGTCCGACTTGTTCCAAGACCTCCTCAGCATCCAAGGCATCCTTGACGATTTCTGCTGCCAACTCCACATTTTCCTTGGCGGTCAGGTTGGCGACTAAATTATAAAACTGGAAGACAAAGCCAACGTCATCTCGGCGATAATTGGTCAGTTCATGACTTGACAGCTTGGCGATATCCACACCGTCAATCCAAACCTCCCCCTCGTCATTGCTATCCATGCCACCTAAGATATTGAGCAGAGTGGATTTGCCCGCACCAGATGAGCCCAGAATGATGACCAACTCACCCTGCTCAATCTCAAAGGACACGCTGTCATTTGCCACAATGGTCGCATCCCCCATTTGGTAGTATTTCGACGAATTCTTTACTTGGATATAGGACATGGCACACCTCGCTTCTTCTCTTCCTAACAACTGTATTCTTACTACTTATTATAGCACAAAAGAGGGTTTTCACCCTCTCCTTCATCTTTTACACTTGGGCAATAGCAGAGCCGCCATAGAGTTTGAGTTCTTCTCTGATGGTTTGGTAGTAATAGCGATCAAAGGACCGCCAAGCCTGCCTGCTGGTTTCACTCAATCGCAGGTCACCTAATCCAACTAGAAAACTGGTCGAACGATAAAACTTCTCAATCGCAATCAGTTCTGAATTGGTGACCGACTTGGCTTCCGACAATATGCGAATGGTTTCTGTCAAATTATGCTGGAACCGTTGTTCATCAACTGTCCCCCGCTTATCTGCTTGAAAGGCCTGATTCAAGTCTTGAATGAGGGCCAAAACGTCTTGAATAATCTGTGTCTTTTCCATAAAAGACCCTCCTTTGAATTATTGAATTTAGTATATCAAATTAGACAAAAATATTCCAGTCCTTTGTAGAATCCCTTGATTTATATTTATGTTGATATTATAATTATAGAAAATGACACATTTATACATCTATCCGTTCGCCATTTTTCTCCTGGAGGTATCTATGTTTCAAATTGAAGGTAAGCTATTTTTCCGTAGCAAGAAAAACTTGGTCGCTATCTTGGTCTTGTTGATTGCTATCCTGTCTAGTTCCTTTCTAGCAGGCTACCACAATCGGCAAGCCAAATTAAAGGTCATCCAACACTATGAACAGTCTATCCGAAATTTTGAAAATATCATACAAGATTTAGAAACACAGTATCAGAATCAAGCCCTCAGCGAAGAGGATTACCAGGCTGAACAAACATTTTTTACAGACTATATTGCCAACTACCAGAAGGAGATTGAAGCGGTCAAAAAGGAGGACTGGACCTATTTTTATGAGAAAAATATCCAGCACTATCAGCAGGATGGCCAATACGTCAGCCTTTCCTACCGAAGCTATGAATTTACCCCACAAACCATCGAAAATACCTTCTTGATTTCCAAGTATCTGTTAGAAAAGGAGATACCCTCTGCCTTTCCAACTGAGCTTTACCTAACAGCCTTTGAACATCCCAAAACACCAACAGATAGAGAAATCGTCAAGAGTCTGGGCCAGCAGGCCTTAAAAGGAACCAGTCATGAAATCTGGCAGGGACAAAAACAGCTGGGCCTGGTCATCACCCTTCCCCTCTTTCTCCTGGCTTTCACCAATTTTTTCATCAAAGACCAGCAGGGAACTAGCCGGCAGATCCGCCTTTTACAGACCCTGGGGTTGACTAGAATTCGAATGACAACCAATAAATACCTAGCCTTCCTAACACTATATACTGCCCTCTTTCTCACCCTCTATCTGAGCCATTTTCTCATCGCTTTTTTGCTAAATGGCAATAGTAGCTGGATCTATCCCGTCACGACCTATAGCAGTAGGGGACTGGCTTACAGTTTTATTACCACAGCCATAAAACCTATTTACCAAGTCATCTTATTGGCCTGTGGTATGCACTATCTCTACCTTCTATTTTTGCTGGGACTGGCACAGACCTTGGCTAGAGTCTTAAAAAATGGACTGGCTGGACTGGTTGTCACACTAGGACTTGTCATCTCTGCCAATTTCTTTCCCCATATCTTCAATCCATTTAGCCTATGGAATGCGGGCAATCTGGCGGACGGAAGTGCTATCATCTACCAGCAATTAACAGGATACAGCATTCCAAAAGTCTTTACGGTTCTTCTCATCAGTAACCTGCTCATCTATATCCTGCAATTCTATCTCCTGACAAGAAAAAGTGAGGTCTAACCATGCGATTATCCATTCACAATTTGTGCAAATCCTACGGGAAAAATAAGATACTAGACCAGCTAAACCTAGAACTGGCGGAGCCTGGAATCTGGGCCTTGATTGGACCAAATGGAGCTGGAAAGACAACTCTCCTAGACTGCATTGCCAACCTGCAAACCTTTGATTCGGGAGAGATTTCTATAAACGGCAAGAAGCACGATAATCCAAATGTCTACCAAACCTTTTCCTACCTGCAGGACAACCGGGTCCTCTACCCTGAATTGACAGGGCTGGAACACTTGCGATTGGTCCAAACTATCCAAGGGTTACCCAAAGAGCGGATTGAGGAAGTCATCCAAGAAATCGGCATCCGTGATTACGTGAACATTCCTGTCAAAAATTATTCACTGGGGATGAAACAACATCTCCTGCTGGCAATCGGTATTATGAACAAGCCCCAGGTCATGCTCTTGGATGAACCCTTGAACGGCTTGGACCCGACCAGCTACATCCAGACCAGAAAATTGCTCCAGAAACTAGCCAAAAATGGTTCAACCATTATCGTTTCTTCCCACCAATTAAACGAGGTGGACCAACTAACCGACCAACTGCTCTTTCTTAAACAGGGAAAAATCATTGAGTGGAAACTGGAACAGGTTGGGCGACAATATGCCATTCAGACTAGTGACAATCAGACAGTGTATCAGAAACTTGGGCAAATGAAGGGACTGACTTTGGCCAATGATAGCATTCAGCTAGACACCAGTGTTCACAGTCTGCATTTCTACCTAGACCAAGTCATGGCGTGTCAGGTGGAAATTCTAGATATTAGCATTCAGGAGCACCAGTCCGAAGAAATCTATAAAGAACTATTTGAATAGGGAGGCTTGACCATGAATCTATTGTCCCTTTTCATTCTACGACTGAAACGCAATGCTATTTTTCTAGCCCTCATGACTGCTGTGGCTCTTATCCCGCTTGCTCTGTCCTATCGGAATGTTCTAGAGGCCGAAAACTTGCGCTTTGAGGACCGAACCCGTATCATACAGGTCAAAAAAGAAGCTGAAACCTTCTTGTATGCTGACGATAAGGAAGCCCAAGCCTTAGACCAGGAAAGCATGGATTATTATAAAAAACTCTTGGAACTGACGACCACCTACTTAGAAAAGGAACATATCCAAGGAAAAAGTCAGGAGGTCTTGGAAACGGAGTTAGAACTCTACCAGACCTTGCAAAACTGGGAGGCAAAGGGGCATAATATCAACCATTTTACGAACAGCGAACTGGCAGAACGTATCACAGTCTATAAAAACGTTCTAGAGCAAGCTCTTACTTTTCACTACCCTACTGCTCCTAAGGACTTTTATATGACCTTCTTGCAACTTCTTCCAGCTAGTAACTATATGATCCCCCTTGTCATCTGCTCTTTGATAGTCTGGCTCCTTATGACTGACCTTTCAAAACATCGTGGTCTCCTCTTTATCAACGGACTATCCCCTAGTCAATATGCCACTAGCCTGACCTTACTTGCTCTTCTCCTCCAAGTTGCTATCTATGCTCTCATCCTGTTCACGCTACTTCTATTGGCACATCAGTTCCAATTTACCTTCCAAGAAGACTATCCTCTACTAGTCGGCACAACTACTCTATCTACCATATCTGTCAGGGAACAAATACAGAAACTCCTGCTGGTAACGGCTGGAGTGACAGGTTTCTATCTGACCTTTATCCGATTAGCAACGGCTAAAGTCCTACAAACATACAAGCGAAAATAAGCCACCTCGAAAATGGTGGCTTTTTGCTGGCAAAAAAAAAACGATGCCTATTCAGACACCGTTATATCTTGATACAAGCCAAGCCACAATCCAACATGGATACCTGTTTATGATGAGTAATCATCCTAATCACCCTTTCTGATGCTAACATCGGCATAGGCATCTATTTTGAGGATACTTGCCTTATTAGCTCCTTCTTCAGGAACTTCTAGTAACTTCGCCCCGCTATTCAACTTGACATCATAACTTCCATCGTAACTTCTAGGCAGAGTAATATCTACAGTACCGTTCCATGTATCAACATAAACTTCTTTAAAAGTAGCACCCTTTGCCAATTCAATTTTTGCTTTTAAACTACTCTTCCCACTTGCTACGGTTACTAACTTAAAACCCTTTTTACCCAATGGTATATAAGCATCGTTTTCACTAATATCTGCCTTCTCAAGTGTTGACATTGCTGATTCAGAAATTTTCCCTGTCAAACTAATCGTCGTCACTTCTTGGTCTGTTTCCACAATTTCAAGTTCAAAAGGTTGCTCACTACCATAGATTTCAATAGTATTAATTTCTTTGCTTGTTACAGTCCAAGACTTAGCAATCTCTACATCTGTTTTGTCACTCTCTAAACTTAGGTAAATCGCAACTCCTAAAAAAGTAATGATTAAAATGAAAAATGGAATTATTTTTTTCATTACAAGTGCCCTCCTTAAACTATTTAAACTCCCTACTAGAAAAAAGTAAGTACGAACTCAATAAATAGACAACACTAAATATCAATGCAATCAGACTAGACGGAGTAAAAAATTCTGTTTGATTAGTGATTAACTTTACCTGATTAAATAGAAAGAAATGAGAAAAGACATCATTTGCCAAGAGACTTGTTGTAACATACGAAACTAAATTATCAAACATCAAGACAATCATGGTATAAATAAGGTAGGCTTGATAAATCTTATCTACATACTGAAAAATAAACAGACACAGTAGCGAAAAACAGAGATGAAATGGCAACTGTTTAATGAGTAGGTCAAATGATTCATCCACATCTACTTGTCCATTCAAAAAAATTCTACATACAATTACTGTAAAAAATAGTAAAAGCGTATATGCAAAACACAGGGACAAGGTTTCAAATAATTTATAAAGGTAAACTGAAAAACGAGAGGAACTTTTTATGATTGCATGGTTAATGGTGCGATTGGCAAATTCTTCTCCCCAGACTAGATTACAAGCACTTGAGAAGAATAGAGGAATAAACCCTGCCACTGAAGATAAAATAACCGTAATACCTCCTTGTCCATCAGTTTCTCTCATCAGATAAGCGAAGAGTACTCCTAAAAAAATCACCAGAGAGACTGGAAAAAATAAACTTCTTTCTTTCCATACCCTATAAAAGTCTGATTTCACTTTATGGAACATGAGGAACCTCCTCTCTTGCAATCAAAGATAGATAATAGGATTCAAAACTCGGTTGAAATTTAATGATTTCCTCGATTTGAATCTCATTTTTCCGTAAACAATCAATAATCCAGCTAGTTGATTTCCCAATTTCTGAAAGCTCAATTCCTTCTTCGGTCACTATCGCCTCAATTCCCTCGGAAAGTAACACTTCGAGTGCTTCATGCTCCTTATCCACTCTAACAATACGTTTGGTTTGAAGTAAGTTTTGCAAGGCATCTTTTTGTATTATTTGCAACACTTTTCCTTTGCTCATGATGATATACTTGTCAACGACTAAGTCTAATTCAGACAAGATATGGCTTGAAACTAGAATGGTCATACGATATTCATTTTTCAAAAGCAGAAGAATCTCACGAATTTCCTTAATACCCACAGGGTCCAGACCGTTTATTGGCTCATCTAATATGAGTAGTTTGGGCCAATCACAGATAGCCAAGGCTATTGCCAAACGTTGCTTCATTCCAAGAGAAAAATCTTTCACTTTTTTCTTAGAATCTACACCCTCAAGTCCAACCATTCGTAATAGATTTTTGACTTTGTCTTTATCCGTTCCGATTCCTAAACCAATCATTTGAACACGAAGATTGTCGCCTGCAGATAAATGGGGATACAGAGCAGGTGACTCTACTATACAGGAAACAGCTTGACTCTCTAAACCACTTATTTCTCCAGAATTACTCGAAATCAATCCTGCAAGAATTCGGATTAAGGTAGTTTTGCCAGCACCATTTTCTCCCACTAGACCACAAATTTCTCCACAGTTAATATCAAAACTAATATTATCTAAAACTTTTTGCTTTCCGTAAGTTTTGGATACTGCTGTAACATTTAATAATGTATTTGCCATAGCAACCTCCTAAAAAGAAAAGTCGATAGAAAAGTGACAAACTATCGACCAGTCAAGTTATTAAATTATTTGGTGAACGGAACCATGTAAACTAATCCCAGCAAAGGAAACCGATTCCATACCAATAGTATAGACAAATTTGACCAGCTGTTATTTTTGTTTTTTCTTCAATTTTCTCATGGCAGGCTTTTTTGTAACCCCTTTCATTTATAGATTATCACAACTCTTTTAGCTTGTCAATACAAAAAACAACCTATTTGTATTTTTTTAAATTGTATGTAAATATGCATATTTTGAACGATATAATTAAAAGAATTTTGCAAATAAAAACGCAGAAATTGCGTTTAAATATGTACAACCCAGTATTTTTATCTACTCACAACTCTTACCAATCTCCAAGTCGTTGGGGTTCCTAGATTTTGTCTTCTTCTATATATCGCTCCAGATTCAATTCCATTTGTCGGTTAGCATCCAATTTATATAAAAAATATGCCTGACGAAAATGTTGTTTCGCACTCTCTGTATTTCCAAGTTCTTCATGGACATTACCTAGTAAACAAAATAAATCGGGTAATGAATAATAGCTTCTGTGTGACCTACAAAATTCGATAGCCTTTGTGATGCTAGCTATAGCTTGGATGTAATCCTTCTTTAGCCATAGGTAACGTGAAATGTTATATTGAAGCTTAATTTTTAATTCCAATTCTTCAATCGTGATAGGTTGGAAATTATCCGTTTTTTCTATCAGTCTTTCAAATTGTACATCAAATAATTCTTCATCATTAATATCAAAATAAAAATTTAGGAGTGTATTTGATACTTGTAAAAAAAATAAATTAGAACTCTCCAATTTTTCTAGTAAATATTCCATTTTGGATATAGCTTCCTTCTTTTTATCATAAAAATAAAAATCAACTAATCCACCTATCCACTCTAAGTATAATTGATTTGCTACCGATAAACGATGTTTATTATTAGACTCCAATTCATAAACATATCGTAGTCCTTGGTAGTCTCTATGGACTAAGAAATTTCGGATAACAGTTTTAAATTCTACTAATTCCTCCTCCTGCTCAGAAACAGTGTCTTCAAAAAAGTAATTCATCGAAACATTTAATTTTTTTGATAATTCAAAAAGCAATTCAGATCCTGGAGTATAAGCGCCACTCTCAATTCTACTAATTTGACCTTGTTTACATACACCTTCTGCCAATTCTTTCTGAGATAATTTCATCTCTTTTCTTTTTTGTTTTAACCTAGAGCCTAGTTGTATACTCATTGTTGTTACCCCACTCGTATTATATAACTATTCTAGCACTTATGAATTTTAAAGACAATAAAAATATCCATTTGCATATTATTTATGAAATCTATATTAGAATATGTATGTCATCTCTTCGTTTCATACTAAACCATAATCTTCCCCTCTTATCACAACCTATCTTCACAATAAATTTCTAGCAGGATAACTGAGCGTCAAAAAACGATGCCTATTCAGACATCGTTATATTCTTTTATTTAACAGCTTCCAAAGCCGCATCATAGTCTGGATGTTCGTTGACGTTGTCCAGATATTCTACGTAGGTGATTTCATTGTCGGCATTGAGGACAAAGACCGCACGCGCCAAGAGGTTCCACTCCTGCATGAGAAGACCATAGGATTTTCCAAAGGCATGGTCATAATAGTCGGACAGGGTCACTGCAGACTCCAGGCCAGAATTTCCACACCAGCGCTTTTGGGCAAATGGCAGGTCGACAGAAACCGTGATAACCACTGTGTCTTCCATGCCAGCCAGCTCTTCATTGAAACGGCGGGTCTGGGTATCACAAATACCTGTATCAATGGACGGCACGACGCTGATAATCTTGGTCTTCTTGCCATAGTCCTTGAGACTCTTGAGATTGAGTTCATTGTCCATGAGGACAAAGTCAGGCGCCTTGTCACCAACCTGCAAACGTGGACCTACTAGGGTCACTTCTTTTCCAATAAATGTCGTCATTTTTCAATCTCCTTCCGATTGCTATACCCATTGTAAGCGTTTTTTATAAAAATTACCACTAATTTGACTAAAGATGTAGAAATTGACACAAATTTGCTTAAATCAATTTTCTGGTCCGCAAACGCAGGGCATTGAGCAGGACAGATACAGAGCTGAGGGCCATGGCTGCTCCAGCCAGCATTGGATTGAGAAGGGGACCGCCGAAGAGATGGAGGAGACCCATGGCAATCGGAATGCCGATGACATTGTAGGCAAAGGCCCAGAAGAGATTTTGCTTGATGGTTTTCATGGTCAATTGGCTCAGTCGAACAGCCTTAGGAACATCCATCAAATCACTGTGCATGAGAACCAAGTCTGCCGTTTCGATAGCGACATCAGTACCAGAACCAATGGCAATACCAACCTCGGCTTGGGCCAAGGCAGGAGCATCATTGATGCCGTCTCCGACCATAGCTACCTGCTTGCCTTGGGCTTGTAGGGCCTTGACCTGATTGGCCTTGTCCTCTGGCAAGACTTGGCTGATGACGGTGTCAATTCCCACTTGGTCAGCAATGGCCTGAGCTGTTTTCTCATTGTCCCCTGTCAGCATGACCACTTCCAATCCCATCTGGTGCAAAGCCTGGATGGCTGCGTGACTGGATGGTTTTACTTGGTCAGCAATGGCAATGACTACCAACAAGTGTCCGTCTGCTGCCAGATAGACAGGCGTCTTGGCTTGGTTGGCGTAGGTTTCTGCTGTCGCAATGGCAGAGCCAAGCGCAATCCCAGACTCCTTCATCAGCTTTTCATTGCCCAACAAAATAGTCTGCTCTGCTATTTTCACCGACAAACCGCGACCGGAAAGGGCTTGGAAATCCTGACTAGGGAGAAGAGATAATCCAGCGTCCTCTGCGGATTTGAGCAGGGCTTGAGCCAGCGGATGCTCAGAGTATTGCTCCGCACTTGCTGCCAGCTGGAGAACTTCTTCCTCAGTGGCAGAACTGAAAACTGTCATGTCCGTCACTTGAGGTTTACCTTGGGTAATGGTTCCCGTCTTGTCAAAAACGATGGTGTCGACCTTTTGAAGGACCTCAACGGCTTGACCTGACTTGAAGAGGAGACCATTTTCCGCCCCCTTACCAGTCCCGACCATAATAGCCGTCGGTGTCGCAAGTCCCAGAGCACAAGGACAGGCAATAACCAGCACTGAAATAGTGATGGAAAGAGAGAAAATCCAAGGTTCTTGCCCCAAGGTCCACCATGCTAACCCAGATAGGAGGGCCAGGACCATAACAATCGGCACAAAAACCGCTGAAACACGGTCAGCCAGCTGGGCAATGGGCGCTTTAGAACCCTGTGCCTCTTCGACCAGCCGAATAATTTGTGCCAGAGTCGTATCTGCTCCAACCTTGGTCGCTTGCATTTGAAAGGCACCATGCTGATTGAGTGTGGCACCTACTACGCTATCACCGACTGCTTTTTTGACCGGCAAACTTTCTCCCGTCAGCATAGACTCATCCACGGTCGATTGACCTTGGAGAACTTTTCCGTCAACTGGAATTTGTTCACCCGGACGGACCTGCAAGACATCCCCAACTTGGACTTGTTCTAAGGGAAGGGTGACTTCTTGCCCGTCGCGGATTAGTCTGGCTGTCTTAGGAGCTAGGTTCATCAATTTCTTAATGGCATCGGACGTCCATCCTTTGGACAGGGCCTCCATGTGTTTCCCAAGGGTAATCAAGGTTAAAATCACAGCGGCAGACTCGAAATAGAGCTCGGGGTGCCCATGCGACAGATCCGCCTGACCTCTCGCAATCAGAACCGTCATAATCAGACCTTGCACAAGAGCTGCGCTAGTTCCCACCGCAATCAAGCTGTCCATATTGGGATGACCTGCAAACAGTGTCTTAAAACCTTTTTGATAGAAGGCGCGCCCGATATACATGACCGGCAGAGTCAGAAATAGTTGAACCAAGGCGAAAGTCAAGGGTTGATGAAGAAAGGCAGGTAAAGGTAAACCACCACCCGGTAACATTGGCCCCATGGCGATATAGAGTAAGGGCAGGGTGAACACAGTTGACCAGATAAAACGGGACCACAAATCTGATTGATGTTGTTCCTTACTATCGACAGCTGTAACAAGCGAATTTGTTTGTGGCAAGACAGCCTTGTAGCCAGCTTTTTCAACGGCAGACAGAATCGCAGCTGCATCTAAGCGATCCTTGTCATATGTCATCGTTGCCTTTTCCGTTGCCAGATTGACAGCCACTTCTTCCATACCAGCCAGTTTCCCTAGCGCCTTTTCTACCGTCATGGCACAGGAAGCACAGGTCATGCCCTCAATAGCATAGGTTTCTGTGATAAGGTTGCGGACCAAGCCATAACCAGCCTTTTCAACTGCATGACCAATGTCGCTAAGGCTCAAGACATTTTCATCAAAACTGACACTCAATTTTTCAGTTGCCAAATTGACGCTGGCTTCCTCTACTCCTACTAATTTCCCGACAGCCTTCTCGACCGTCAAGGCACAGGTGGCACAGGTCATTCCTTGAACAGGCAGGGTCATTTTTTTCATAGAATTTCTCCTTCGACTACATTTGTAATTATATTGTACAACAATTGACTACAATTGTAAACAAACTTGTTTTAAAAAATCCATTTGAAAGAAAAATCTAGACCTCCGTATTTCCTTCTCCACCTAAACAGCCTGCGATATGCTATAATAATCTCATGCACAATCCAGTTTTATTAGACGGAGAGCGGATTGACCAGCTCTTCTCGACAGATGTTCAGATTATTCAAAATCGGGAGGTTTTTAGCTACTCGATTGACAGCGTTCTTCTTTCGCGGTTTCCAAAAATGCCTGCTCAGAAGGGGCTAATTGTTGATCTTTGTAGCGGAAATGGGGCGGTGGGGCTCTTTGCTTCTACACGCACCAAGGCCCAGATTATTCAGGTTGAATTACAGGAACGCTTGGCGGATATGAACCGCCGTTCCATTGCCCTCAACGGTCTAGAGGAACAGCTTTCGGTCATTAATGACGATTTGGCTAATCTGCCCCAATATGATTTGCGGTCCAAGGTTGATTTGATGCTCTGCAATCCTCCCTATTTCAAGGTAGATAAAGAGTCAAACCTCAATGAAAGCGAGCATTATCTCCTAGCCAGACACGAGATTGCGACCAACCTAGACAGCATTTGTCAGGTAGCCCAACAGGTGCTCAAGTCCAATGGTCGCTTGGCCATGGTTCACAGACCCGACCGATTTTTAGATATTTTGGACACGCTGAGAACCTACAAGCTCGCTCCCAAACGTATCCAATTTGTCTATCCCAAGGCCAGCAAGGAGGCCAATATGTTGCTGATTGAGGCGATCAAGGACGGCTCGGTGGACGGTCTGCACATCCTGCCACCTCTGGTTGTCCATGAGGAAAACGGCGACTATACTCCTGCCATTCGTGAGATTTATTATGGAAAATAAGGCCTACTTGTATGTTTTGGAATGTGCCGACGGGAGTCTTTACACTGGTTATACGACGGATGTGGAGAAGCGGCTTGCTACCCACAATCGTGGAAAAGGGGCCAAGTACACCCGCGCACGCTTGCCTGTCAGCCTGGTCTACCAAGAAGCCTTTGCCAGCAAGCAAGAAGCCATGTCTGCCGAGGCTTTGTTTAAGAAACGCAGTCGGCAGAGCAAGTTAGACTACATCGCAGAAATGACAAAAAAACCTCGACCCAAATAGGTCGAGGTTTTGGTTTAAAATCTTTCTAAAATCCGATCAATTTTAGCCATTGCCTCTTCAAAAATAGCCTGAGCCTGGCTCGGATCAGCCGATTGCCCTTCGATAAAGACTTGATGAATATCTTCAAAGCCTAAAAATTCAAAGATAGACTTGATGTACTGGGCAGCTGGATCCTGACCTGCATAAACACCACCATTGGACTGGATGTGCAGGAGCTTTTTGTCCTTGACCAAACCGATAGAGCCTTCTGAACCATACTTAAAGGTCAGGCCTGCTACATTGATGGTATTGACCCAAGATACCAACTGACTTGGCACATTGAGATTCCAGAGAGGATTGACGACGACAATCTTATCAGCTGCAAGAAATTGCTGGGTCAAGGCATTGTAACGGTCCAATTGCTTTGCTTGTTCAGGACTAATATTCTCGCCTTTTTTAGCTGCTCCCATAGCCGCTAACAAGGATTTGTCCAAGGCTGGAATCTGGTCTTCAAAAACATCCACTACTTCTATCTGATCTTCTGGGTGCAAACTGGCGTAACGAGTTTGAAACTCTTCCAAGGCTCGTAAGGCGTAGGATTTTTGGGCATCAAGTGGGTGGGCTTTTACAATCAAAACGGTTTCCATGGTATTTCTCCTTTTATCACTAGTTATTGGTAAATGTATTATACTCCATTTAATTGGAGATTCAACTGATATCCTCAAGACTTCAAATAGGTGTAAGCAACACAGTCCAAACTTTCAACAGCTGTAAAGCCAAGTGCCTCATAAAAAGACTGTGTTTTCTCAGTATTGTCCGTCAAGAGATGGAGCTGATAGATCTCTGGAAAGTGTGCAATGGCTTGCTCTAAAAGAGTGCGACCAATTCCCTGACGTTGATAGGTTGGCAAAACCAAGATATCCTGAATAAAAACAATCGAATAACCATCACCAACTGCCCGCAAAAGACCCACTAGACGGTCACCGTCAAAGGCCGCAAGAACGAGCAGACTATGTTCCAAGGCCTTCTGTAACATGGTAGGCCGGTCAGTATAATTTGTCCAACCAACTGAATCATAGATTTCAATGACTGCTTGAAAGTCGAGTTGAGGATTTTGTTTGTAAGTAATCATGTCTTTCTCCTTTGTATTGTTTTTTAGAATACAAAGGCTTTATCCATTGTCAAAATGCCCATGGTCACCCCTCCTGTTTTTCTACTTCTACTATAACAAAAACTGCTCCAATTAGGAAGCAGTTTCAACTTTATCTCTCACCCTTATTGCGAATTACGAAGCCTGTTTGCTTTTCACTTGAGGTGCGTTGGTGTGGTTTTTTGTTGTCTTGACGGCGGTTATCACGTTTGAACTTGTCATCGCGACGGTTGCGGTCTCCACGGCGTCCTCCACGATCTCGATTGCGGTCACCATCACGACGACCACCGCGATCACGGTCGCGACCTCCACGTCCACCTTTACCCTTAGCTTGACCGGGTGCAAACTTGAATGGCAATGGTTTTTCACGCGCGATTTCCACTTCTGGCAAGCTATCTGGATCTTGTACGGTCAGGCTGAGTACGTATAGAGCAAGCTCTTCAGGGGTAAATTCGGCCGCCAACTTAACTGCGTCTTTCTTAAACTTATCAAAGTTTCCACGAATGGTCTCGTCTGCGAAGTCACGCTCAATCTTTTTCAAAGCAACTTTTTTCTTCGCTTCAAAAGCCTCTTCAGCGGTCGCAGGCTTGAGCCCCTTCATACGCTTCTTGGTCAACTCTTCGATGATAGCCAAGTAACCCATTTCATTTGGCGAAACAAAGGTGATCGATTGACCAGACTGGCCAGCACGACCTGTACGACCGATACGGTGTACGTAACTTTCAGGGTCTTGTGGAATATCGTAGTTGTAGACATGTGTCACACCTGAGATATCCAATCCACGCGCTGCAACGTCTGTCGCAACGAGAACATCAATTTGATCTCCCTTGAAATCGCGGATAACACGCAGGCGTTTATTTTGATCTAAATCTCCGTGAATCCCTTCTGCACGGAAGCCACGCAGTTTGAGTCCACGAGTCAATTCATCGACACGGCGTTTGGTACGACCGAAGACGATAGACAATTCTGGCTGGTCAACATCCATGAGGCGTGTCATAGTGTCAAATTTCTCATTTTCTTTGACACGGATATAGTATTGATCCACGTTGACGTTGGTCAATTCCTTGGCCGCAATCTTAACGTGCTCAGGCTCTTTCATGAACTTGACACCGATACGCTTGATTGGCTCAGGCATGGTCGCAGAAAATAGAAGGGTCTGGCGACTCGCTGGCACACGTTCGATGATGGCTTCAATATCGTCCAAGAAGCCCATGTTAAGCATTTCATCCGCTTCGTCAAGAATGAGGGTTTCAACTCCGTCAAGCTTGAGGGCTTTTCTCTTAATCAAGTCCAAGAGACGACCAGGTGTACCAACTACGATATGGGCACCTGAACGAAGGGCCTTGATTTGTTTTTCAATGCTAGAACCGCCGTAAACAGAGCGAACTTTTACACCCTTCTCACGACCAAATTTGAAGAGTTCTTCCTGACTTTGCACTGCCAACTCACGTGTTGGAGCAATAATTAAGGCTTGAACAGCTTGATTGTCGATGTCAATTTTGTTGAGGGTTGGCAGACCAAAAGCTGCGGTTTTCCCAGTCCCCGTCTGGGCCTGACCAATCACATCCTTGCCTTCAAGAGCAAGCGGAATAGTCTGCTCTTGGATAGGTGACGGTGTTTCAAACCCCGCCTTCTCAACGGCAAGCAAAATGTCTTCGGACAACTGTAAATCTGTAAATTTCAATGTTTTCTCTTTTCTAAAAGGCAGTGCGAAGCTACCTTATCTCACTTTTTTTGTAACAACTATTTCCACTGGCAGCGAACTAACCAGTATCAGACTTGCAACTTACCTAGTATACCACATTCTAAGCGTAAAGGTTGGCTTTTGCCTTGAAAATATTAATAATACGTTTTCATGATTTGTCCCAAAACCGAGCCCATCCTTCTTTCACTTTTTTCTAAAATCCAGCATATTTACTTTACAAATCTATCAAAATAAGGTAAAATATTCTTCGTGTGTAATGGACGCACAAAAATACAGTTTATCCGCTGGGTTTAAAAGCACCTATGATTGACAAAGATAGGAGAAAAAAATGAATCCATTGATCCAAAGTTTGACAGAAGGTCAGCTTCGTACTGATATCCCTTCTTTCCGTCCTGGTGACACTGTGCGTGTTCACGCGAAGGTTGTCGAAGGTAACCGCGAACGTATCCAGATCTTCGAGGGTGTTGTGATCTCTCGTAAAGGCCAAGGCATCTCAGAAATGTACACTGTACGTAAAATCTCTGGTGGTGTAGGTGTTGAACGTACATTCCCAATCCACACTCCACGTGTTGACAAGATTGAGGTTGTTCGTTACGGTAAAGTACGTCGTGCTAAATTGTACTACTTGCGTGCTCTTCAAGGTAAAGCAGCTCGTATCAAAGAAATCCGTCGTTAAGATAGTCCCAGAGGCTAGCTTAATCGGTAAAAGAAGAGGCATTCCAATCGGGATGCCTCTTCTTTTACCAAATTTTATTTAAAATCCTATATCCAGGATTTTTATTTTATCTCATAAGTTACAGCCAGCACCCCAGACTTCAGAACATGGCTCTCTTGAAGCTGAAATTCTGCTGCAATTCCCTCCAAGAGACGGAATCCACTACCGACAGATACAGGGGAAATGCTTAATCTCAATACATCTATTAGGCCTTCTTCCATGAGAAATTTAGCCAGGCGTGAGCTACCCAAAACCAGAATATCTCCACCTTCTTGCATTTTTAGCTGCTTCTACTATCCAACAATGTCACCTTTAAGCAAGGTCGTATTGTTCCAACCCGCTTTCTCTAGGCTGGTCGAGCAGACCAACTTTTCAACCTTCTCAATCCAGGCAGCATGGTTTCTCTCATGGTCACTAGCATCAGGATTGTCCAGCATAATCGGCCAGTAGCCATACATCATCTCATAGGTCTTTCGTCCCCACAGGATTGTATCGACAGTAGACAGGACCTGATTGGCTACCGCCTCCAATTCTTCATTGTAAGCTACAAAGCCAATATCCATGGTACCATTTGGTCCCTCAACCATGCCGTCTACTGACGAATGCAAAAATACAATCAAATTTCTCATAACACTTCTCCACTTTTCTTAATAAGCTATTAGTCTAGCCTATTTCCGATAAAAATGCAAAAAAAGAAGGACTAGTTTCCTAATCCTTCTCGTTTGAATCTTCTTCAATCGGTGTGATAAGAATCTTCAGCTTGGTCACACGACCATTTTTCACCTTATCATTGCTGAGAACCAGGTGGTGGCCCTTGCTGTCCACCTCAAAGGAAACTTTTTCCTCCTGGCTTGGAATGGTACCCACACCTGTCAGATAATAGCCGGCAATGGTATCCACATCATCGCTCTCCAACTCCATATCAAAATGTTCATTGAAGTCGTTGAGGGTCATATTCCCCTGAACGATAAAGGTATTGTCTGCAATTTCACGGACAAAGACTTCTGTCTTATCGGTCTCATCATCGATTTCACCGACAATTTCTTCCAGAAGGTCTTCCAAGGTAGCAAGACCAGCAACGCCACCGTATTCGTCCAGCAAAATAGCCATTTGGTTTTGGGTATTGCGAAGGGCCTTGAGCAAATCATCCACAAAAATTGTCTCCGGTACGAAGAGCGGTTCTTGCATGATGCGGCGAATATTGAGATTATCAAAGCCGTTGGTAAAGCCTTCCGCCAAGATTTTCTTTGTATGAATCAGGCCAATCACATTGTCCTTGTCGCCTTCGTAGACTGGGATACGAGAAAAGTTTTGCTTGAGAATTTCAGCCATAATGGCGGCAATTTCATCATCAATATCCACCATGAAAGCATCGGTACGAGGAACCATAACCTCACGGGCCATGAGCTCGTCCAGATTGAAAATCCCCTGCAGCATCTCGATTTCTTCCGCATCCAAGGTCTGCTCGCTCTTGGTCAAGATATACTCAATCTCGTCACGGGTCATCTGGTCATCCGCATCATCAAAATTCATAGGTGTGATACGGCTAATCAGGTTGGTCGCAGCTGAAAGCAGCCAGACAAAGGGGCTGACAATCTTGCCAAGAAAAATAATGACAGGAGCCGTTACAACTGCTAGATTTTCCTTCATATTCATGGCAATCCGCTTGGGATAAAGCTCACCAAGGACAATGGAAATAAAGGTCAAAAGTGCCAGAGCCAACCAATAGCCAGCTGTCTGAGCTGTAGCCGAATCGCCCAGCCACTGGGCCAAAATCGCACCTAAATCACTAGCCAAACTTGCACCCGAAAGAATGGAGATGAAGGTGATGCCGACTTGTATGGTCGATAAGAAGTTATTTGGATTTTCCAAGACGGAAACCAGGCGAATGTACTTCTTCTCCCCCTCGGCTGCCTTCTGCTCCACACGAGAGCGGTTGAGCGACACCAGGGCCATTTCTGAAGCCGAGAAAAAGGCGTTGAGCAGGGTCAACAAGAGCAAAACAAGTAATTGAATGTAAATGGTCTGACTACCGGGGTCTTCCATGATATGAATGTCTCCTAAAATAAAAGTTATAGCATTCCTATTATACCACAATTTCTAAAATTTGCTAGAAATGTGCTGAATCTTTCATTCTGTGGTAAAATAGTCAAAAAGATGAGGAGATGGGTCATGATTATTTCAATGAAAAATGTCAGCTACCGCAGACAGGGTAAAAACTTACTAGAGGACATCAACTGGGAATTCAAGGAAGGTGAGCGCTGGGCCATCCTGGGTCTCAACGGGGCTGGAAAATCTACACTGCTACGCATTCTCATGGCAGAATTTTGGAAATCGTCTGGGGACCTGGCTGTTCTCGGAGTTGAATTTGGCAGAGGGGACATCCCCAGCCTCCGTACAAAAATCGGTGTGGTTGGCTCCTTTCTAGCCGAACGTTTTCCTATCGACCTGACGGCAGAGCAGATTGTCCTGACAGGAAAGTATAAGTCCTCCATTCTTTACAAGGAATACGGTCAGGCAGAAATCGATGAGGCCACAGCCATGTTGCGGGAAATTCGTGCGGGGCATTTGATTGGGCGGACCTATGCTAGTCTGTCGCAGGGGGAGCGTCAGCTGCTGCTGATTGCCCGCAGTCTTATGGAAAATCCAGCAATTTTGATTTTGGACGAGGCAACGGTTGGTCTGGACCTCTTGGCTCGTGAGCGCCTACTCCAGCATATCGACCATATCTGTCAGCTACCGACGGCGCCTGCTATCATCTTTGTGACCCACCATGCGGAGGAAATCACCAGCAACTTCAGCCATGTCCTCCTGCTCAAGGAAGGCAAGGTTTTGACCCAAGGACCAAAGGAGAAAATCCTGACGCCTGAACTTTTGGGTGACTTCTATGGCAATCAGGTCGAACTGATTGAACTCGGGGAGGAACGGATTTTTATCAAGCCAATATTAGACTAAAAAACCAGGAAAACCTGGTTTTTTGCTGTTTATTTGAATTAGCTTACGAGCCCACTATTAAAATGAATCAAATTCCCGTAAACTGTAGCTTTCCAGCTGGTTGATATTGCGGCGAAGATCCTTGGCAACCTGATTGGAAATGAGCTGATCTGCCTCGTATTCCGCCACAATCTTCCTTTCCAAGTAAAATCCTCGCAGCAAATCCTCCAAATTATCCGGCTTGAGACGACCAATCAGGTCTTCTACTCGAACCCCTGCCAAGACAAGCTGGGACTGGTAGACCCGGTAGCGCTTGAGAATAGTCAGATAGTCCTTGGGATAGTTTGACTGGCAACTATTAAGGAAGGCAATGATATCAACCGTATTTGCAATAAACAAATCTGACAGGTCTGGATGACCATGTTGATTGTCAGCTTTCATCCGTCGTCCCTTGTTTTTCACCAATTCCACCCATTCATGGTACCACTTGGCCAGGACCCGGCGACCAATCATAAAGAGATAGGTCCAGGTAGCTACCAAGTCTCGGTTGATGTCCTGCTCCATTTCGCTGAGATAGGATTGGTAAATCCGGTAGGAAGACATATCCAACAGGCCCTCTTCAAACCGTTTTTCAAGACCAGCTCGTTCAATTTCTAGGATTTTCAAGCGTAATTTGGCAACTTCACGTCGTCGCTCCACAGGAATGAGCTGGCGTTGCAGATTTTCCATCCGCTTATAGTATTGACCGATAACTGCATAGATAGTACTAGGATTGTTGGCATGCTCCACATCCATTTCCAAGAGATCAATCACTTCCTTCAAAATCGCCAAGCGTGCGGGACCTTCTGGGATGGTCGCCTCTGTTCGAGGTTCTGCTAAAAGGGGCAGGACAAGGAGACCGGTCAGGAAACTAAAGAGGGTAACCATGCCGACCGTAAAGAGGATGAGACTGTAGGTTGTCTGATCTACTTCTGGCAGCAGGAGAATGGTTGCTATGGAAACCGAACCCTTCATTCCAGAAAAGGTCAAGATAAGCAGGTTCTTAAGTTGGTAATCGCCAGATTTCTTGACTAATTTCAACAGGAAAATACCCACAAAGCGAACTAGAAAGAGACTGGCAGTCAAGACCAAGACCGTTGTCATCAGCCAAGCATTACTGATGAAGGGATTCTTCAAGGCCGGCTGGACAATCCGGGTAAATTCATAACCAAAAATGATAAAGACAAAGCCATTGAGAATAAAGCTCAGAGTCTCCCAGATAATAAACGTCACTCGATCAACACGCGCATCAAAGAGGGACATTTTCTTCAATTGCTTGGACTGGAAAAGACCAGCAATCACGACGGCGATAATGCCTGACCCCCCTAGATAACTAGCTACTATATAGGCCAAGAGAGGCAAGGAAATTTCCAGCAATAGGACCCCAGCAACATCAGCCGCATCTAATTTTTCCAGAATAGAAACGGCCGCTCGGTGCAAGAATACAAAGAGCAAGCCAACAAGGGCACCAGCAAGCAAAACCCAGACCAATTGCCCACTGGCCTGCAGGAGGGAAAAGGTCCCGGTCGTCAAGGCCAGGATGGCAAATTGGAAGGCAACCAGGCCACTCGCGTCGTTGAGCAAGCCTTCCAGGGTCAGGATTTCTTCTAACTTCTTGGGAAACTTAAAGCGTTTGGACAAGGCCAGAAAGGCCACCGCATCCGTCGGAGCTAAGGCAGCTCCCAGGGCAAAGCTAAGTGGCAGGGGAATTTCCACTGGGAGAAGATATCCTGCCAAACCACCAATAGCCAGAGTGGTCAAAAAGACCAGAGGAAAAATCAAGTAAGCAATAGTGGACTTATGTCGCTTCAAACTCTCAATATCACTCTCCTGTCCCTCACGGAAGTTGAGGGGAGCAATGACCAGGGCCAGGAAAAGCCCGGCGTCAATCCCCACAGTCTCGTCACCAAACAAGGCACCGACCAGGACCCCCAAGAGCAGCTGGACAAAGGGCAGGGGCAGTTTTGGATTGAGCCTATAAAGGGTATTGGACACAATCAATAGAATCAATAAGAGTATCAAGATAAATGTATGACTGATAAAATCACCTCCGCTTTCTCAGTAGGATAGCACTAAACTACTTCATCCGTTCCACCATGACCAAAAACGGTGGAGTGTTGACTTGGTTGAGCGGTTTGTAGAGCATGGCTGTAAAGACGGTCTGGTCTAGCTGGCTGACAAAGTCTAAGACAGCATCCTTCTCAACCGCCCCACCCTCATGTCCATAATAAATCATGATGGCTAGGCGACCACCAACCACCAGTCTGTCAAGAACTTTTTCAATAGCTTGAAGGGTGGTTGCAGGCAGGGTAATAACTGACTTATCCGCCGAAGGAAGATAGCCCAGATTGAAAATTGCTGCCTTGCATTCCTCCACATACTTGTCTAGGTTTTCGTGCCCTGTCAAAACCAATTGGGCATTGGTCAAGCCAGCTTTTTCTAGTTTTTCAGCCGTTGTGGCCAGGGCTTGTTCCTGAATATCAAAGGCCACAACTTTTCCTGCTCGTTGGGCTAAAAATAGCGTGTCATGACCATTTCCCATCGTCGCATCGACCGCTAGGTCCTGGTCTGTTAAAATCTCATCTAAAAAGGCATGGGCCATGTGTAAAGGTCTAAGCATTTTCACTCCTTAAGCTAATAATCTTACATAATATTCGGTCAAGGTGGCTTCGTCCACCTTTTTGCGTTGCTGCAACCACCAGCTGACCGTCTCCACAAAAGTGGTCACAACAAAATGCACCAGCAAATCCTCTGGAAGATTCCCCTTGTCCTGCATGTAGTCTTCAACCACTTTTGGAAAAATGTCGTGTTTCAGCTCCGCTTCCAGTTCTCTTAGAAAATAGGCATTGCGGGACAACAAAAGGCTGGCAACACGATCTTGATTGGTCCGAAAGTGTTTGAAAATATGAGCCAACAAAGTCTTCACATCCGCATCTTCACGACCTGTAAATAAGTGGTGAAAGAGGTCATGACAAAGTTCTTCCAAAAGAGCCTCTTTACTGGCATAGTGGGCATAGAAAGTGGAACGCCCCACATCTGCCAGGTCAATAACATCCTGCACGCGCATGTCATCATAACCTTTATCATTTAATAAGGTCAAAAAAGCCTGAAAAATAGCTCTTTTTGTTTTTGCAATTCGTCTATCCATTTTTCGTACATTTCAAACAATTTGTTCAGAAAAAGACAAACCGTTTCTCTTGTTTCTAGTTTTTTGGCTCATTACAGTACATAATAAACCTATAAACAGTATAACACAGAAAGGGAATCTCATGTCATCTTCTAAAAATACATTTATCGCTTTTCTCCTCAATCTTAGCTTTTCTATCATCGAGTTTATCTTTGGCTGGCTCTTTGGTTCTAGCGCCATCTTAGCAGATGCTGTTCATGATTTGGGTGACGCCCTCGCCATCGGAAGCTCTGCCATCATGCAAACCTATGCCAACAAGCCTGCTGATAGGGTTTATCCCTTTGGCTACAAGAGATGGAATATTTTGGCCGCTCTCTTGACTTCTAGTATTCTGATTATCGGCTCCAGCTTGATCCTTGTAGAAAACATTCCCAATCTTTTCCATCCCAACCCTGTCAATCAAGATGGGATGTTGGTCCTCGGCATTATCGCTATCATCATCAATTTACTCGCTTCCCGTATTGTAAAAAATGGCCATAGCCATAATGAATCCATTCTCAGCTTACACTTTTTAGAGGATATATTGGGATGGCTGGCGGTCATCCTTGTTTCCATCATTCTTCAATTCACTGATTGGTACTTTCTAGACCCATTACTCTCACTCGGTATTGCTATCTTCATCCTCTCCAAAGCCCTGCCAAAAGCTTGGAACAATGTTAAGATTTTACTTGAAACCAGTCCGCAAGGAGTAAATCTTGAAGAAGTTAAAGGAGTCCTCCTGGCTCTTGAAAATGTTCACGAAATCACTCAGCTAAATGTCTGGACCATGGATGGATATGACCATTGTGCGACTGTGACGGTCAAACTGACAAATCCTGCTGTAGCAGACAAGACCAAAGCAAAAATACGGAATTCTCTCCATTCCTTTGGCATTATCCAGAGTACCATCGAAATTTTGTAAAAAAATTTTAAAAAATATCTCATTTTCCTCTCCCATTTGCGAACTAATAGGTATGAAAGCAATTATCTTATTTTTCCTTGGAGCCTCTATCGGTTCCTTCCTCGGTCTGGTCATCGACCGGTTTCCCGAGCAATCTATCGTTGCACCTGCCAGCCACTGCAATGCCTGCAAGCGTAGGCTCAAGGCCTGGGATTTGATTCCCATTGTTTCCCAAGTCCTGACCAAATCCAAATGCCGCTACTGCAGAGCCAAAATCCCTTATTGGTATCTGGGACTGGAAGTCTTGTCTGGTCTCTTGGTCCTGCTCTGCCATTTTCAAGTCCTTTCCCTTATGGAAATGGTGCTGGTCCTTGGCGGCCTGGTCTTGACTATTTATGACATCAAACACCAGGAATATCCCTTCATGGTCTGGTTGGTCTTTACCCTTGTAGCCCTAATCTTATCTCAACTCAATTGGCTCTTCTGTGGCTTTTTGGTCCTAGCCTTTGTGACAGAAAAAATGTCCAAGTCTATCGGCTCAGGCGACTTCCTCTATCTAGCCAGCCTATCCCTGCTTTTTGGCTTTACCGAAATTCTCTGGATTGTCCAAATCAGCTCCCTCCTGGGTCTGGCTATCTTCTACATCTTTAAATCTCGGTCCCTGCCCTATGTCCCCTTCCTCTTTTTGGCCAGTATTTTGGTGACTATTGTTCTTTAAATCGGGTTTTCCCGATTTTTTTTGTTATAATGATATTATTGTTAGCAAAGGAGAATACCATGACTCTATATACAGACGACAGCCTGACCATGCACACCGACCTCTATCAAATCAATATGATGCAGGCCTACTTCAAGCAAAACATTCACAATAAAAGGGCGGTTTTTGAAGTGTATTTCCGTAAGCAACCCTTTGAAAATGGCTACGCAGTCTTTGCAGGGCTAGAGCGGGTTGTCCACTATCTTAACAACCTGACCTTTAGCCAGACAGATATTGACTACTTGACCGAATTGGGCTATCCAGAGGATTTTCTGGATTATTTAGCCAATTTAGAGATGAAGTTGAGCCTTCGTTCAGCCAAGGAAGGGGATTTGGTATACGCCAATGAACCGATTATGCAGGTTGAGGGACCGCTGGCTCAGTGCCAATTGATTGAAACGGCTATTTTGAATATCGTCAACTACCAGACCTTGATTGCTACCAAGGCCCGTCGCATTAAAGCCGTTATCGAGGACGAACCCTTGATGGAATTCGGGACACGCCGGGCCCAAGAAATGGATGCAGCCATCTGGGGAACACGCGCAGCCTTTATCGGTGGTGCTTCAGCCACTTCCAACGTCCGAGCCGGCAAAATATTTGGCATTCCTGTAGCTGGTACCCATGCTCATGCCTTGGTTCAAACCTATGGCGACGATTATCAAGCCTTCAAGGCCTATGCAGAGACTCATAAGGATTGCGTTTTCTTGGTCGATACCTACGATACCCTCCGTGTTGGTGTGCCAGCCGCTATCCGTGTCGCCAAGGAAATGGGCGACAAAATCAATTTCAAAGGTGTTCGTATTGACTCTGGTGACATGGCCTACATTTCTAAAAAAGTCCGTCAACAGCTGGACGACGCTGGTTTTACTGAAGCCAAGATTTACGCTTCTAACGACTTGGATGAAAATACCATCCTCAACCTCAAGATGCAGAAGGCTAAAATTGATGTCTGGGGTGTCGGAACAAAATTGATTACAGCCTACGACCAACCAGCTCTCGGTGCTGTCTACAAGATTGTTGCCATCGAAGAGGAAAATGGAGTCATGCGTGACACAATCAAACTATCGTCCAACGCAGAAAAAGTGTCTACCCCGGGTAAAAAACAGGTTTGGCGCATTACTTCTAAGGAAAAAGGCAAGTCAGAAGGCGATTATATTACTTTTGCCGACACAGATGTGACCAAGATGGACAGCATCTACATGTTCCACCCGACCTACACCTATATCAAAAAGACGATTGAGAATTTTGAGGCTCGTCCGCTCTTGGTTCCTATTTTTGAAGAAGGCAAGCAGGTCTATGAATTACCAAGTTTAGCGGATATTCAATCCTATGCCAACCAAGAAATTGACCAACTCTGGGACGAATACAAGCGCGTACTCAATCCACAGCTCTACCCTGTTGACCTTGCCCAAGATGTCTGGGATAACAAGATGGACCTCATCCACCGCATTCGCAAGCAAAGTCAAGCAAAATCTATCTAAGAGAGGCTCCTATGACCTTACAAAAAACGATTATCCAACAGCTGGGCGTCAAGCCCAAAATTGATCCACAAGAAGAAATCCGCACATCTATCCAATTTCTCAAGGATTACCTAAAAAAAAATCCCTTTCTAAAAACCTATGTTCTGGGCATTTCTGGCGGTCAAGATTCCACCCTTGCTGGTCGTCTGGCCCAATTAACCATGGAAGAAATGCGGGCTGAGACAGGAGATGAGGACTACCAATTCATTGCGATTCGTCTGCCTTACGGCGTTCAGGCTGATGAATCCGACGCCCAAGCCGCTCTTGCTTTCATTCAGCCAGATGTCAGCCTGACCATCAATATCAAGGATGCGACGGATGCTATGGCAGATGCCGTCAAATCGGCCGGCCTGCCCTTGTCTGATTTTAACAAGGGAAATGCCAAGGCCCGCATGCGGATGATTGCCCAATATGCTGTCGCTGGCGAACGCAAGGGTGCCGTGGTCGGAACCGACCATGCCGCAGAAAACATTACAGGCTTTTTCACCAAGCATGGCGACGGCGGTGCAGACATTCTGCCGCTCTTCCGCCTCAACAAGCGTCAAGGCAAGCAGCTCTTAGCGGCTCTCGGTGCCGACCGCAAACTCTATGATAAAGTTCCTACGGCTGATTTGGAGGAAAACAAGCCCGGTCTGGCAGATGAAGTAGCCCTCGGCGTGACCTATAATCAGATTGATGATTATCTAGAGGGGAAAACCATTGACCTCCAAGCCCAAGAAATCATCGAAGGCTTTTGGAAAAAAACAGAACACAAACGCCACCTACCGATTACGGTATTTGACGATTTTTGGAAATAAATCACTTGAAACACAGAAAAAACCTCACTGTAACAGCTAAACAGTGAGGTTTTTCTATGAAACAAGACGAATAAACATGCACGAATATTCAAGGAATCTCATCATTATTTCATCCACTAACCAAATCCCGTAAGTCATTTGATTAATTATACATATTTTACAAGATTATATGAAAGCCGTCAATGGTTTTTGCGGAATTTTCTGAATAATCCGAATAATCATTCATTTCATTTCTTCTGCTTATAGATACGGTACCAGAACCGATAGAACAGGTAAGCCAACACCCCACCCAGCGTATTGGTCCAGAGGTCATCAATTTCAAAGACACGGCCGGCATCAATCAGAAGATCCAACAAGAGTTGGGTGCACTCAATGAAGAGGCTGATACAAAAACTATAGAGGGCAGCTGCTCGAAGGCTCCGCCATTTTTCAAAAAGAAAAACAAGAGCCAAAACGAGAGGAAAGAGCAGGAAAATATTGGTGGCATTTTGCAGGAAAATCCAGCCCAAATCCGCCAGACTGTCGACCTTGTCACCGTTGACGATGCTATTAAAGGGAACCGGCAGAAAATAGAGGCGCCCGACCTGGATGATGCCCGGAGTGGAAAAATCCTTGTACTGGGGGTACCAGGACTGCGGGAGGAAACACATGAAAACAATAGCCAGAGCATAGGCTCCAGCTAAGATTTTGTATATCTTTCTTCCAAGACCAGTCAAATTGCCGTCACTGAGGAATAACCTTCTCATGCCTGAATACCTGCCTTGGCCTTGGCTTCAGCGATGCGGGCACGCGCCTTTTCACGGTCTTTCTTGAGCGTATTGGAACGCAGCTGACCACAAGCGGCATCAATATCCGTACCATGCTCTTGACGAACGACACAGTTGACCCCATTTTTCTTAAGCAGGTCAAAGAAGGCAAGGGTCCGCTCACGGGTCGACCGGCTGTACTGGTCATGCTCAGATACCGGATTGTAAGGAATCAGGTTGATATAGGACAATTTGCGGATATTCTTGGTCAAGTCTGCCAATTCCTGAGCCTGTTCCAAACCGTCATTCACTTCATTGAGCATGATGTACTCGAAGGTCACGCGACGGTTGGTCGTTTGGATATAATCCTCAATCGCCTCAAACAAAACCTCAATAGGGTACTTACGGTTGATGCGCATGATGCTGGAACGTAGGTCATTATTTGGCGCGTGAAGGGACACGGCCAGATTGACCTGAACGCCTTCGCGGGCAAAATCCTTGATTTTTGGTGCCAAGCCAGACGTCGACACAGTAATGTGACGGGCACCGATAGCCAGCCCCTTGTCATCATTGACTACACGTAAAAAAGTCATGACATTGTCATAGTTGTCCAGTGGCTCACCAATCCCCATGACCACGATATGGCTGACACGTTCACTCTGTCCACGTTCGTCCAAGTATTTCTGCACCAGCATGATTTGAGCCACAATTTCACCACTGGTCAAGTCCCGTTGCTTGGGTATGAGACCAGAGGCACAGAAGGTACATCCGATATTACAGCCGACCTGGGTCGTCACACAGACAGACAAACCGTAGTGCTGACGCATGAGCACCGTCTCAATCAGCATGCCGTCTGGCAACTCGAATAGGTATTTAATCGTACCGTCTTTTGACTCCTGCACAATCCGCTGTTTCAAAGGATTGACAACAAAGTTCTCCTCCAATTTTTCAATCAAAGATTTGGGCAAATTAGTCATCTCTTCAAAGGACTGAACCCGCGAACGGTAGAGCCACTCCCAAATCTGAGTTGCGCGGAATTTCTTCTCGCCATTTTCTAAAATCCAGTCCACCAAATTGGCCTGGCTAAATGAATAAATTGATGGTTTCATGTTTCTCCCTACTTCTGACGAATGACAAAACTACGCTTGGTCTCTTTGGCATCCGATGCTTGTCTACGCTCCTGCTTGGGCGCCTGCTTGCCAGCTTTCTTATCATGGTGGACCGTAAAGTGCCGAGACTGGTCTGCCACCTTATCCTGGCGCACCACCTTCTTACGGTCATTCCGGTTGGACTTGGCACGATTGTCCCGCCCCTTCTTCTCCGGTTGAGCCTTTTGTTGTTCCTTATGGGAAATATGCTCCGTCCGCTGCTGGTTGCGATTGCGGTTACGAGACCGGCTCCGCTTACGACGTGGTCTGTCCTCCACCTCTTCAGGCAGCTCCTGTGGATTTGGATTTTCCAAGACAAAATAAGCACAACCAAAATTACAAAACTCGGTCAGATAGTCATCCAAGCGACCGATTTTCAAGTCAGACTTGACCGTCTTATCATCCTTGTAGAATCCCTTGAGACGCAATTGTTCATTGCCCCAGTCGCCCACAATATAGTCAAACTTGAGCATAAGCTGGGAAAAGCGTTGACCGAAAATGGTCTGGTCAAAGGCATCCTTGTGATTTTCTAGCAAGTCCAACTCGATATTTTCAGAGACAACCTTGTCCCCAACCCGAGCAAAACTAGGACCAGGATACTTGTTGTAGTTATACATTTCTGGTGTAATTTCTTTTTTCATTGGGCCTCCATTCTATTGGTTTCTCATACATTCTAACCTTACCATTATACCATGATTTTAACAGGAATGCTCCTCCTATCAGTTTTCAAAGAAATTTCTGACAATTTTAAGAAAAAAGGAGCAACTAGGTTACTCCACAGACTCTATTTCTTTAAATAATCAATGGCATCTTGGACTGTTTTGACAGGTACGACCTCGATGTCTACTCCCGCTTTCTCTACAGCCTCCTTGGCCTCCTCATAGTTGGTCTTGGCATCTGGATTTTCTTTTAGGATTTCCTTATCCACAGGATTATTAGGAACAAAGAAGATGCTGGCACCGGCCTTGGCAGCAGATAGGACCTTCTTGTCCGCCCCGCCAATATCGCCGACCTTGCCGTCCTGCTCAATGGTTCCCGTTCCTGCAATGGTCCGGCCATCCCTTAAATCTGGCTCAGCCAGCTGGGTATAGATAGCCAAAGTGAACATGAGACCTGCACTAGGACCGCCGATATTGCCCGTCTGGAAGTCAATAGGTACTGAGGACTTGACCTCTGTGTGGTCCACCAGGGTAATCCCGATACCATTTTTTCCATTGACCAGCTTGATAATCTTACCGTCAGCTGATTTTTCCTGACCGTTTGTCACATAGCCCACCGTCACAGGACTGCCCAGTTCCAAACCGCTGACATACTTAATCAAATCAGGCGACGACTCAAAGGTCTTGCCATTGATACTGACAACCGTATCCGCAATCTTGAGAACGTCCTTAAAGGTCGAATCCTCCGCCAAATCAAGCACATAGACCCCAAAGAAATCCATTTCAACATCTTTTTTGGCCAAGGTTAATCCCTGGTATTTGGCCATATTCTGCGAAGTTTCCATGTAAAATTGCGCAATCCGGAAATATTCCTCGCTGTCTGCTCCTCCCGTCATCTCCTCAGCCGAAGTAATATCCGCATAGGGATCGAACTGGGCAAAGAGCAGCTGCAAAGCCGTTGCCTGCTGAACAGAGACATAGGTAAACTCATAAGAACCGTCCTTCTTGTCCTCTTCCTCATTAACCGTCAGGACCTGTTTCACATCCATGGCTCCGCCAGGACTCTCGATATAATAGGGCAGGGGAACAAAGACCGTAAACCAGAGTAAGAGTACTCCTAAAATGATAGATAAAATTAAAATGAGACCTTTATTTTTTTTCATGCTTTTCTATTTCCTTACTAACAAGCTCGGGCACATAAGGACTAATATCCTGCTTGTAGGCTATCAGTTCACGGATTTGGCTGGACGAAATATTGCGGTATTCCGGCTTGGAAATCAAATATACCGTCTCCAAGTCTGGGGCCAACTGGCGATTGAAATAATCAAAATTGGCCTCATATTCCAGGTCAATCCCATTGCGCAAACCGCGGACAATATGGGTCACTCCCCGTTCATGGGCTGCATCGACCACCAGCTCTTGACCCGCTAGAAAGACCTGAATCTTCTCATCTTTGGCAAAGACCTTCTCCAATAAGTCCAGCCGCTCTTGACCAGTAAAGAGACCATTTTTATTGGGATTGTAAAAAATCCCCACATAAAGCCTGTCAAAAAGGCTACTGGCCCGTTCGATAATGTCCAAATGTCCCTTGGTAATGGGATCAAAGGAGCCTGTAAACATTCCAATTTTATCTGACATAGACTGTTACCTTACTTATTCCGTAGACTTTTTCCTTCCAGATGCCCAGCTCTGCGATTTCTTCAGGAAGTGTGACAGATTTATCCGTCTCGCAAACCACCATGACATCCTCGGACAGAAGTTTTCGCTGGCAGAGTTCAGTGACCATTGCCTCAATCTCCTGCTCCGCATAGGGCGGATCCAGAAAGACCAGGTCAAAGACTCCTTCCAGTTGAGTCAAGGCCTGACGGGCCTCCGTGGGCAAGAGACGGAACTTACCTTCCTCCTTGGTCATGACTATATTTTCTCGGATAATGGCCTGGGCCTTGCGATCACGTTCGACCAAGACCGCCTCATCCATGCCCCGAGATACTGCCTCAATGGACAAGCCACCGCTACCAGCATACAAATCCAGCACTCGCCCACCTTCGAAATAGGGACCAATCATATTGAACATGGCTCCACGAACCTTGTCCGAAGTCGGTCGTGTCGTCTTGCCATCTAAGGTCCTGAGGAGCCGTCCGCCATAGTTTCCTGATACAATTCTCATAGGGTCTATTATAGCACAAAACAACCAATCTTTTCCTTAAAACACAGTTGAAAAAACATCAGCAAGGCTGATGCTAAGATTTGTTATCAAGATAATAAAGGGTGGTCTGCCACATTTTTTTGAACAGGCGACTGGTCCGCCAAAACCAAAATAAGGTAGTTGGAATAAGAAAGAGATTGAAAATGAGAATGAACACTAGATTGCCTTTGCCTATGGAAAAAAGTGTATAACCTACTAAGAAGGCCAAGAAAGCTCCCATAATCAGATTCACCAAAATCCCTAGCCAGCCCAACCAATAGCGACCTCCGAAAGGCTTGTGCTTTTTGGGATCAAAATCTGGCAATTCCGTCAAAAATTCAACGATTAATTCACCAATTATATTCGCACTAGTCCCTCCTCGTCATTGACCGATAAAACCGTGTACGAGCAACAACCCTTTTACAGGCAAAATAGGCATAGCTCACTAAAGCAAACGTCATCAGAAAAAATAGAATTCCAAGCAAAACGGTGCCATTACCAAATCGATGATAGAGCATCAAGGAAATGCTAGTTACAAAGATTAAGCAGGAAATTAGGGCAACCAAAACCAGACAGAAGGCTCCAACAACACTTAGCCAATAGCGAAAGCCGAAAGGCTTATACCGCTTATCATCATAGAAGACAGAACTTGCAATCACCAAGACCAATCCAAGCCAGACAAGATACCACATATTCAACTCTTCCATAGCCTACTCCTTTTTCTCAGTATAGCAAATTTTAGCAGAAGAAACAACTAAAAAAGAGGGTTTCCCCTCTTCAGAATTTATCTAGAATTTACTTTCGCATACCTCCAAAGGTTTCCAAATCCTTTGGAAGTTGGAGATAATGGGAGTGGGAAAGAATTCGACCAGTCTAAAAAGAGTTCGTCTTCCCACCCCCGCACAGTTGATTAGGTCAGATTTGGAGTGTGAAACACGAATAAATCTGCCAATCAACCACTGCGCTGAGATGTTGACACGAACTCTGAGAAGCGAGGCTGGACTTTCTGCCCAGACGCATCCAAAAAGCTGTAGAAGACAGTTAAAGATTGAAAATAGAGCGAACGAAGTTCGCACCATTCATTAGGTCTAGTTTGGAGCGTAAAACTCGAACTATCGAGGATTGTTTCACAATCCCTGTTTCCCGTCTTTCACAGTTCCCCGAACCATTTGAACAATCAACCCCTGCGCTAATGTAATTTTGTTAATCAAAGAACTAGAGGTTGGACTTTATGCCCAACCTCCTCTTTCAAAATAAGTTCAATTACTGACCTTCTGTGACCAGTGTTTCTGATGCTGGAACCTCTGCTGTAGGAGCTGTAGGTGCAACTTCCTCTGGAGCTAGTTCAGCCGGCGGTGCTACAGAAGGCTCCACAGGAACCTCTACAACCGCTGGTACTTCATAATATTCCTCTACAACTGGTTGTTCTATCACTACTTCTGGTGCAGGAGCCGGTTCAGCCTGGCTTGGTTCGGTTTGATTGTCTGCCGCCTGGTCTTTCTGGTGTTCCTCAACATATTTGCGGGTTTCTTCTGCCCGAATCTTTTCAGCCTTTAATTTTGCCTGTGTTTCTACTTCTTTCTGCTTAGCAATCGCTTGCTTGACCGTATCGATTCGCTTCTGCAGGCTCTCTTTTGCAGTCGTAGCCTGTAACTTATCTACAGCAGCCTGGGCAGCTTTCAAGTCAGCCTCACTGGAAGAATTTTCCAATTTTTTCACAGCTTTTTCAGCCGAAGAAAGACTGGTATCAACCGTTTCAGACTGCTCAGCCCTAGTCTCTTTTGTTGCAGTTGAGCCATTGAACCAAATTGCCAATAAACTAATGGATAAAATCAACACGATACCTGCAATTATGCCAATTTCATCCAAGGATAATTTTTCATCTTTTCGATTCATTTTCGTTTCCTCATACTAACATTCTACACTCGTAATGAAAAATCTACTTATTTTGCGGTCTTCACCTTGCCATCCCAGCCATTCAAACCATAGCTCAAGATATAGATGTCATTAAACCCTTGCTTTTTCAAATAAAGAGCTGCTGGGGTAACCAATTGACCACGGTCATTTTCATAGATCAAAACAGGCTTGTCCTTGCGAAGGGCATTAGTACTTTGCTTGAGCTGCTGGTAGGGAATATTCCGCGCACCCAAAATGTGCTTGCGGTTATACTCGCCCGGCTCGCGCAGGTCAATCAGCTGACCACCATGGATTTTCTGCGCAAATTCCGCATTGTCAATGACCTGGGCTGCACGGCGCAATCTCCAATAATTAAAGCCCATCCAGGCACCCAATAGGGCTACAAATAATAAAAGTGTCCACAAGGTTTCCATCTACTTCTCCTTCAATCTCTGGTACTCTAATTCCAAACGATGTTCCCGACGTAAAACCAACTCAGCCTCCATGTATTCCAGCCTATCCAGAACTCCAGCCTGGTAGACCCGATTGAGCTCAATCTGCATCATTTCAATATCATACAAACGATTTCCCATATACACAATGATACCAAAACGTTTGAGCAACTGCTGCACATCGTAAAGTCGTTCCATAAGAAAATTCTAGCAAAATATAGGGATATTTTCAATAGAGAAATGAAGGTTAAAGCAAAATTCGACTAGAAAAAGACCTGCCGAGTGCAAGCCTTTTCCTGTGAATAGAGGTTCTAGCTATATATAGCCCTTTTCCTGTGCAATCTTTACAGCAGCTGTGCGGTTTTCAGCACCCAGCTTGGACAGGATAGAGGTCATGTAGTTGCGGACTGTCCCATCAGAAAGGTGGAGCTGGCTGGCAATTTCCTTATTGGACAGACCTTCTGCCACCAGCTTGAGTAGTTGACTTTCCAAGTTGGTCAAGGGACTGCGTTGGGTTAGGAGAATATCCATCAACTCTGGTGAATATTCCTTCCGCCCCGCCAAGACAGTTTCAATGGTCCGCATGAGGTCTGCGATGGAGCGTTCCTTGAGCACATAGGCATCCACATCTGCCTTGACCGCCCGCTCAAAATAGCCCGGTCGCTTGAAGGTGGTCATGATGACAACCTTGACAGGCAAGACTTGCCCCCGCACCCATTCCAAGACATCTAGGCCCGTCTTTTCAGGCATTTCTATATCTAATAGCACCACATCTACGGGCTCTTTTTTCAAAAGAGCAATGGCCTGACTGCCGTTTTCAGCCTGTAAAACAGCCTCAACCGCATTTTGAAAGCCCAAGAGTTGACAGAGGGCGTCCCGCAGCATCGCTTGGTCTTCTGCGACTAAGATTCTCATTCTACCACCTCCTCAAACGGAATTCGTATGGACAGACAGGTGGGCTTGGCTAGAGAGATAAATTCCAAACTGCCTTTGACCGTTACCAACCTGTCTTTTATGGTATGCAATTCCTGACCAGTCAACTGGGCAAAGCCCACACCGTTGTCTTCGTAGTGCAAAACCAATTCTTGCTGGTCTTTTTCAAACATCAAACGACATTTGCTAGCCTGGCTGTGCTTGAGCAGGTTGTTAGCCAATTCTCTCAGCACCATAGCCAGCTTGTTCTGGACAGGCAAGCTGAGCTGCTCTGCTATTTCCCCGCCCAAGACGACTAAATCCACTCCTGCAAGATCCAACATCTGCTGTAAAATCTGGAGTTCCTCTGTCACGGTGTGCTGCTTGAGGGACTGGACAATCTGGCGGACCTCCTGCATAGAGTCCTTGGCCAAGGTCTGAAGGGCTGCCACCTCCTTCTTGGCCTGGTCAATCTGATCGTGGTCTAAAAGTGTCTGGACCAACTCGGCCTTGACAGATAGCATGGCAAAGACATGGCCCAGGGTGTCGTGTAAGTCCTGACCGATACGGTTGCGTTCGTTCTCAGCTAGCAAGAGGTTAATGGAAGCATTTTGCTCCTGTAGGCGTTGCTGAAGGGCTTCCCGCTTGGTCTCAATCCAGCTGAAAATCAGCAAGGTCAAGCCGAAAAAGTGGATAACAAGTGCAAAAGCTCTCATCTCAAAAGGAACAGGGCCAAAGAGAGCCCATAGGATAATAGCCAGCAACAAAAGCCCGTAGGACACCGTCCGATAGGTCGGTCGATTCTCTTTATAATACCAGCCCAGCATATTGGACAGGTTAAAGATGAAGAGGGAAAATTGCAGATTGCCCCAAAAGCTCATGACGGCGATATAGCCAATCAGGTAAAACCAAGCCAGCAGGGAATATAGCTTGTGGTCGGTATAAAAGAGGGAGCAATAGACCAAGGCAAAGAGAAGGGTCGCTAGGACAACTGCCGTCGGATTGGGACTATACTGGGCATAGTAAAAGGGAAAATAGAGAAAGACCATGCCCACGAAGAACATGAGTGGTACCTTTCTTTTTTCAAATATCATCTGTCACCTCACTGCTGCTCGGATTTTCTATTCAGTATCAGAGCAACTCCTAAGAAAATTATGGCATATCCTAGGACAATTAGCAAGGATTTCCATAGAAAATCTCCCTCTTGGGCATAGGTGGTCACCAGCTGGTTGACATGGTAGCTGGGCATGAGTTTGCAGATCCGCTGCACCCAATCTGGAAAGAGGGAAACAGGCATCCAAGATCCGCCCATGATAGCCAGAACAAAATAGAGCAAGTTTGCCACAACCGACATGGCCTGTTCAGACTGAATTTGCACCAAAAGCAAGCCAATGGCTAGAAATACGATAGAGGTTACAAGGAGTATGAGTGCGGACACGACCCATTCCTGAGCTGACAAGTCTACTCCCTTGACCAAGCCACCCACCGCAAAAACAATGGCAATAGAAGACACAAAGCAGAGCAAGACCCGAACCAGTTTGGAAAGATAGTATTGCCAGATTGGCAGGGGCGAATGCTGGATAAAGGTCAACCAGCTATTTTTCCTGTCCTCTGCCAGCATCATGGGAAAGGTGAAAAGGGCAAAGCCCGACATGGAAAAACCTGTCATGGTCAGCATGTAGGACTGGATGAAAGCCTTTTGCATGGCCGCATCGTCAAACTGGACCGTCGATGAGAAAATCAGGAAAAAGATGACGGGCATACCGATAGACAGGAGAAATACTCCCAAACTTCTGGATAATTTTACCGCCTCTACTTGAACTAATGCTTTCATGATTCTTCCTCCCTTGTCTTGTCAAATAGGCTATTGAGCAGAGTTTTGTTCTGAACCTCTAGGTCTGAAATCCGACAACCTGCCTCCTGCAAACTAGCCCAAACCTGCTCAATAGCTCCGGTCTTGAAGCTAACCGTGTCTTGTTTATAGCTGATTTCATTGATTTCAGCCAAGCTCTCCACCACCGCCGCAAAAGCAATCGGCAAAGTCACTTCTTTTTCTTGCTCCTCACTCCGCATGGCAAATGGCGTGGTATCTCTTAATAGCCTACCCTGGTGCAAGACCAAAATCCGCTCCGCCGTATGCTCCACTTCCTCGATATAGTGGCTGGTATAAAAAATGGTCACATCCTGAGCCTTGAGTTCATGGACAATTTCCCAAAAACGCTGACGGGTCGAAGTATCCATGCCCGCCGTCGGCTCGTCCAAGAAGAGCAACTTAGGCTTGCCAATCAGGCAGATGACGAAAGCCAAGAGCCGCTTCTGACCACCCGATAGCTTGCCGGCCAGTTGATTTTTTTGCTCTGGGGAAAAGCGGAGCAGGCTGTCGATTTCCACATCTGTCAGACTGTCCTTGTAGATGGCTTGGAAAAAGCGGAGCAATTCCTTGACCTTCAGATCTGCCGGAATAGCATTTTCTTGTGGTAAGACTGCTACCATTTCCTTATTGGACTGAGCCTGTGGAACCAGACCATCCAACAAAACCTTGCCTTTCGTCGCCTTTCTATCACCCAACAAACAAGACATAAGCGTCGTTTTCCCAGCCCCGTTTGGACCGATTAAAGCCACACATTCCCCGGACTTGATTTCAAAGGAAATAGTGGACAAGATTGTCCGTCCTTTGATGACTTTGTCTAGTGCTCGTACTTCTATCATCTTTCTACCTCCCACTTCTTGAACATCTTACATAGACAGTATATCTCGAAAATGAAGCCCGAACTAGAAGGCTTTGTCATTAACTCATGTGACAAATGTCATATTATTGTCATTTAGTTTATCTTTGAATATTTCCATCTAATTTTGCTTTGGTACATCGACACTTTCGACTTGCTGCACTCTTCATAAGTGACTTGCTTTACATGGGTTTTCCACCCTGTCTAATTGCAAATTCATTCGACTATCATCTATGCAGCAAAAAAGAGTCCTTCTGGACCCTTCATCTATTTACAATTTCGGAGCTTGTCCTAGTTCTGCCTGCAACATCCAAATATGTTTTTCAATACTTGCCTTAGCCACATTGAAAATATCGTTGGTTACGCTGTCACCTTCTTCATCACTGACATCAAATCCCTTTTGGAAAAGAGTAGCTAGATAGCGGAACACCGCTACCACACGCGCCAATTGCTCTTCAATCGTTACAGTATAATCACCAGGAACTTCCTTGAGCTGACTATTTTCACTAAACTCTTTAAGAGTTGAAAATGGAGCACCGCCCAAGGTAATCAAACGCTCACTCATCTCATCTAGGTAACCATCCAACTCATCCATGTATTCATCCATTTTTGGATGCCAAATCATAAATCCAGCACCACGCATGTACCAATGAACCTGATGCAAGATAGAATGAGCCACTGACAGGTCTGCGACAGCCTGATTGAGAACAGCCTTGGTATCCTGATAGTTCAGAGATTTCCCCAGAGACAGACTAGCAACTTCAGCTGACGGCTTCAATATTTCTTTTTTCATAAAAGGAACCTTCTTTCTTTTATTTTTATTTATATTTATTATAATGTTATTTCAATAAATGTGCAACTAATTACCATCTAGTGAGAAGTCCATTTTTAGACAAGCAAAGCGCTTGCAAAATGAGGATAATTAAGGTATTCTATAGATAGTCAACATATGGGAATTTCTCCCATCACTCCCTATAACATCTATTGGAGGTTCATATGTCAGAAGAAAAATTCGGTGCTAAATTAGATCAATTGACTGGTTCTGTCAAAGAGGGCTTGGGCAAATTGACAGGTGATAAAGAGCTTGAAGTGGAAGGTCTTGTTGAAAAAGGGCTCGGCAAAGCTAAAGAGTTGGTCGAAGATGCCAAGGGCTTTGTAGAAGATGCTAAAGACGGCCTCGAAGGTGCTGTCAACGGTATCAAAAACGCCTTTGACAAGGACGAAAAATAAACATGCTAAGGTAACTTCGGTTGCCTTTTCTTGTGAAGTGAAAGGAAAATCATGAAAAAAATTGCATTTGTCTGTCTTGGAAATATCTGTCGCAGTCCAATGGCTGAATTTGTCATGAAAGACTTGACCGACGACTACCACATCGAAAGCCGTGCCACATCAGGCTGGGAACACGGCAATCCTATCTATCCGGGAACCCAGAAGATTTTCAAAAAATACCAGATTCCCTACAGTAGTAGCAAGACATCTCAGCAGATTTCAGCAGCGGATTTTAAGGAATTTGACTATATCATCGGCATGGACAGCAACAATGTCCGTGACCTAAAAAAGATGGCTCCTCCTTCTGCCCAAGATAAAATCTACCAATTTGCCGACAGATCCGTTCCCGACCCTTGGTACACAGGGGATTTCGAGGAAACTTATCAAATGGTCAGCCAGGGCTGCAAGGACTGGTTGGAACGGCTAAAATAAGCAGAGGAATTACGTAACATTTTTGTAATATATGAGAAAAAATGGTAAAATAGTAGGCGAATCTATTCTAGTAAGGGACAAGACATGAAAAGCATGCATTATTCGCTTCCAGAAGATTGGAAGGCCTTCCTCACAAGGCAAAATATCGAACGGTTGACACTCCTATTTATCCTAATCTGCCTGATTTCCGTCTTTATCGGACGCATTCCCAGCCAACGAACCTTGACCCTAGATGACGGTAAAATCAAGTATAGCGGCACCGTCTTGGCCAATAAAATGGACGGTAAGGGCAAGCTGACCTTTGAAAATGGAGATACCTATGAAGGACAGTTTAAAAATGGCAGTTTCAATGGTCAGGGAACCTTCACTTCAAAGGATGGTTGGAGCTATTCAGGTCGATTTGTCAATGGCCTGGCTGATGGTAAAGGTAAGCTAACAACCAAGGCAAAATCAGTCTACGAAGGAACGTTTAAGCAGGGGATTTATCAACATGAGGATTAAATGGTTTTCAACAATTCGAGTGCTAGGACTGGTAATGGTCCTGCTCTATCATTTTTACATCAAATACTTCTCTGGAGGCTTTGTCGGAGTTGACCTCTTCTTCACCCTATCCGGCTATCTGACGACTGCCCTGATTATTGACCAATTTCATGCCGACAAGGAGTTCGATTTCAAGGCATTTCTAAAACGGCGCTTGTACCGTATTTTCCCACCTTTGGTCCTGCTGATTCTGACCGTCACACCTCTGGCTCTCCTGATTCGTAATGATTTTACAGCCAATATCGGACGGCAAATCACAGCTGCTCTGGGCTTTATGACCAACATCTATGAAATTTTGGCCGGTGGTGGATACGAAAATCAATTTACCCCCCATCTCTTTGTTCACACCTGGACCCTTGCGATTGAAGTCCAATTCTACATCATCTGGGGGCTAGCTCTCTGGTGGATAACGCGGCAAGCCAGGTCTGTAGGACAACTTAGAGGAACTATTTTCCTCAGTTCAGGCCTCCTATTTGTCCTTAGCTTCTTTGGAATGTTTATTTCTAGCTTCTTTGTCACAAGCTATTCTAGGATTTACTTCTCTACACTAGCTCACTCCTTCCCCTTCTTTCTGGGGAGCCTGCTTGCGACCATTGTAGGCATCAAGCATACTACAACCGGTTTCCAGAAAATGGTGCAACAATGGGATTTACGGAAGACCCTATTGGTTTTCTCAGGTGGTCTGGGCTTAGAAGCCCTCCTCCTCTTCTTCCTACGGTTTGATTCGATTTTCACCTATCTTTTCGGTTTCTTCCTCTCAAGTCTGGCAACCTGTGCCATGATTCTTGCGGCTAGAATCTTACACGAAAAGACAGCAAGCGTGAAGGAGCCGGCAGCTATCCAGTTTCTGGCGGATATTTCCTACGGTATCTACCTTTTCCACTGGCCCCTTTACATTATCTTCAATCAACTGATTTCCAACCACCTTCTGGCCGTTGGACTGACCTTGCTTGTGACACTGCTGATGGCTAGCCTATCCTACTATGTTCTAGAGCCTTATATTGCAGGCAGGACGGGAAAACTCTTTGGTCTGGAAATTGATTTAGTTCCCTATACCAAATGGTTGGCTATAACGTTTGGTGTTCTCAGCTTGCTTACCTTGGGCATTAGTTTGTTTGTTCCAAAACTCGGTGATTTAGACCATTCGCTTATGGTGGAAAGCCTCAAGCAGGCAGATACCCGCATGACACAGACCAAAAACTTTGCCGAAAAGGGAAAAGCCAGCCATTTTGATATCACAGACGGAGTGACCATTATCGGTGATTCTGTGACACTTCGAGCAAGCGAGCACCTACAAGCAGCCCTGCCTGATGCTATGATTGATGCGGAGAAGAGCCGGAATACCATCCAGGCTAACGAGATTCTACAGACCAATATTGACAATGGAACACTCTTGAAAAATGTTGTGGTAGCAACCGGTGCCAATGTGGTCAGCAATTACCAGGAAGAGCTGAAGAAAATGGTTGATATCCTGCCGAATGGTTACCGCTTGATTCTAGTGACCCCCTACGATGGTAACTCTGCTACGTACGATGACCCAATAGCTGAAAAACATGCGCGTTACATTCGTCAATTAGCCAAGGATTATGACTTTATCACCGTGGCTGATTGGAATGCCGTTGCCAAGCAAAATCCTCAGATTTGGGCCGGCACAGACAATATTCATTTTGGTAGCGAACCAAGCACCATCAATGAAGGTGGACAACTCTTTGCACAAACGGTTCAAGAAGCTCTGAAAGAAGCAGAAAACGGCCCGATTAAGAATAAATAAGACCATTGTTGAAAGCAAATAAGCGAGGTAGGAGCCTCGCTTATTATTTTTGTTTACTCTGAAAACGCCATTCGAAGCGTTTTTGATCATAGAAAGGATAGAGGACTGACAGCAGGAAGCCTGCCAACAGCCAACCACCGATAATGTCTGTTGGAAAATGAACGCCGATGTAAATCCTTGAAATCGCAACTAGAGCCGCTAAAATGAGCAGACCAGCTTGAAGCAAGAGCTTTAGTGCTCCCTTCTTCATTCGTTGCTGAATAATGATAACCACCGCTCCTGTAATCATCATGGTCGAGGCAGTGTGCCAGCTAGGATAGGAATAACCAATCGTATCGATTAACCATTCAATACTAGGGCGCGGCCGTTGGTAGACATATTTCAGGGCTGTTGATGCCACCCCCATAACCGCAAAACTAGCAAGAATCAAGGAAGCCTCCATCTTCCACTTTTTATAAAAATAGAAGAAAGCTGCAAGGAGCAAGGAAATAGTCAGAATAATCACTGTATTTCCAAGAACCGTAATCGAGGTCCAAAACTGGCTGGCAATGCTAGGTAGATTGCCACGGACAAGTGTCTGAATTGCCGTGTCAAAGCCTGCGACTGCCTCTGGATAGAATTTGACCGTATAGCCTAGAATAACAAAGGCCAGGGCCAAAAAAGATGCGTTTCGTAAATGTGTTTGTTTGTTTTTCATGTATTTAGTTTACCATAGAATGGTTAAACTTTCTTTAAAATTGGCTGGGCTGCCTTGTAACATACATAGAAAGCCAGCGACAGCACGATTCCCTGCAAGAGGTTGAAGGGAAGGACCATGGCAAAGAGATAGTTGCCAAGTCCTAGAATTTGTTTGATATCGAAGCCTGCAAAGGTCGCATAGACTGGCACAGCATAAACATAGTTCATGACCAGCATGACCAAGGTCGATGTAATTGTTGCCACAGCTGCTGTTTTCACATAATTTTTCACTGTCTGGTCTTTTTTCCAAATGTAGGCCACAGCTAGAATGAAGACTGACATAGCTGCAATATTCATTGGCAGACCAATAATGGTCGATGCACCTTGGTTGTTCAAAATCAACTTGAGCAAGGTCCGGATGAAAAGAATCGCAAAGCTTGATTTCAGATCCAGCATCAAGAGACCAAAGAGAATGGGTACGATTGAAAAGTCCACTTCCAGGAAATTAGCTGTTGGAATCAGCGGAAATTTCAAGTACATGAGCAGAAAAGATACTGCTGAGAGAATGGCGATAATCGTCATTTTGCGTGTGTTTGTCATAAAGGTTCCTCCAATTTTTGAAAATTGAAGAAGGCCAAAAGAGCAGGCCGAGGCCAACTACTTCGTCTTCTCCCATCCAGACTGTACTGTCGGTTGTGGAATTGCACCACATCAGCTTGCGCTCGCAGACTTATTTACTAGATAATTTCTTTTTTGACACTTGTCTAAGGTGGTGGGGACGTCAGCAAACCTTCGGTTTCATGACTTATTTTCGAGCCTAAGGTCTCGAAAATCCCCTGTCATCCTATTCAAAAATAGGATGACTTTCACCACGGCGACAAGCGTCGGACTTGCGACCTTCGGTCGCTCCTGCTGCCGCCCTCAAAGAAAAATTTTCAAAATAGAGAAACTATCTTAATAAAATCACTGCCGGTCGGGAATTTCACCCTGCCCTGAAGACTATTTAATGATACCAAAAAAGCCTTGCCTCTGCAAGACTTTGGTAATGATATCACATTATTTGAGTTTGTCCCCTTCATAGGTATGGACCAGGTCAAGGCCTGCAAATTCCTGCTGACGCAGGGCTTCATAGACAATCATGCAGACTGTATTGGATACATTGAGGCTACGGACATGCTCATCGTTCATGGGAATGCGGATAGCCTGTTCTGGATACTGGCGCATGAATTCTTCTGGCAGGCCCTTGTCCTCACGCCCAAAAAGAAAATAATGGATTCCCTCCTGATAGGACTGGTTGGAATAGGTCTTATCAGCGAATTTTGACACCAGATGTACCTGGCCATGCTGGCTGGCGTAGGTCATAAATTCATATAAATTTTCATAAAAACGTACGTCCAGCTTGTCCCAGTAATCAAGACCAGCTCGTTTCATCTTGCTATCATCAATAGGAAAACCCATGGGCTTGATAATGTGCAGAGGACTGTTGGTCGCAGCACAGGTCCGGGCGATATTGCCCGTATTCTGGGGAATTTGTGGCTCAAACAGAACGACGTGGTTTTTAGCTGTTTCTTCTTTGTAGTGCAATTCTTCGATATTCATTATCTTTCATCTCATTTCAAGTAAAAAAAATGCCACACTGCCCGGAGTCAAGCTCAGCAAACAGCATGGTGAATGATGATTCATTCACTTAACTCACAACAGGTTTGAGTTAAATCAATGAAATCGTGTTACTATTATACCGCTCAGTTGATGCCTCTGTCAAGGATTTATTCCCAAAAATCACCATTTTTCGCTATTTTTTACACCTTTTCATACTTTATTTCTTCTCAGGCTAAAATGGTCCGGTACTGGATCTTCACCACCTTCCACAAAGGGATGACAGCGCCCAATACGGGCTAGGCCCATCAAGAATCCCTTTGAGCCGTGCTTCTGCAAGGCCACAATCATATAGGCCGAGCAGGTAGGTCGATAACGGCAAGACGGTGGAAAGAGGGGAGAGATAAATCGTTGATACAGCCGGACCAGGCCGATGATGAGCCTGGTCATTTCTTCTTAGATGGCTTGGTAACAGCCATGGTATGGAGCTTGCTGATGTCCTTCTTATTGAGCTTGCGGTACTCACCTGGACGCAGACCTGTCAAGTCTAGATTACCAAAACGAGTCCGAGACAGCTTGTCCACCTGTAGACCAACCGCTTCAAACATCTTCTTAACCTGGTGATTGCGCCCCTCATGGATAGTCAATTCGACCACCGAACGGTTCTTGACAGGGTCCACCTTGATAATCTCATAGACAGCTGGCTTGGTTTTCTTACCGTCAATGACCACTCCACGGGTCAAGGGACGAAGAACGTCCTTATTGGCAACCCCCTTGACACGCGCCAGATAGACCTTATCAATCTCATTGCGCGGGTGAATCATCTCGTCTGTGAAATCTCCATCGTTGGTCAAAATCAGGACACCTGATGTATCCCAGTCCAGACGACCCACAGGATAAATCCGTTCCTTGACCGTAGGCAAAAGGTCTACGACCGTCTTTCTACCCTTGTCGTCCGATACGCTGGAAATCACTCCACTAGGCTTGTTGAGCAGGTAATAGACCTTCTCTTCATTGTAAATAGGCTGGCCTTCTACCTCAACCCTGTCACCAGACTTGATGACAGTTCCCAATTCACGCACCACCTGACCATTGACAGTCACCAGCCCCTGCTTGATCAATTCCTCAGCCTTGCGTCGGCTGGCAATGCCTGCGTGGGCAATATATTTGTTAATTCTCATCTTCTAACTCATTTCTTTCTAGGAAAAGCTCTGTTTCCTCATCTTTCAGGTCCAAATCTGACACATCCGGCAATTGGTCCAGGCTGTTAATCCCCATGTAGTCCAAAAAATAATCAGTGGTCACATAGAGATTTGGCCGGCCCAACACCTCCTTCTTGCCATTTTCCCGAATCAAATCAAAAGCCTGGAGCTTACTAATGGCACCGCTGGAATTGACCCCACGGATGTCATCCACCTCTATCCGTGTAATGGGCTGCTTGTAGGCAACAATAGACAGGGTTTCCAAGAGGGCCCGGGACATGGTCTGGTTTATCGGTGTCTTGGCATAAATCCGCAAGAGCTCGGCAAATTCCTTCTTGGTTACCAGCTTGTAGCGGTTGGATGATTCCAAGAGTGCCAGACCAGAATCCTTATCCGCCATGTACTTTTCAGATAATTTCTCCAACTGCTGGATGAGGGCGGTCGGCTGCATGTCCAGCATCTCCGCTAGATTACGCAAGGTCAGGCCTTCCTCACCTGCCACAAATAGCAGGACTTCTATTTCAGCTAATCGGCTCATGCTCCCTCCTTACTAGGTAAATGTCCCCAAAAGCCTCCGTTTGTTCAAAGCTAATCTCATGGACCTTTACCAACTCCAAAGTGGCCAGGAAAATGGTGATAACCTCATTGATATCCTGACTATCCTTAAAGAGCTGGCGCAACTCCAGACGCGAACCAGCCTTAAAGTGACTACGGACCAGGTCCATCATGTCCTCAATCTTGTACTCATCTCTGGCAATGGTCGTATGCGATTGGCGCAGGCTGGCCTGCTTTTCAGCCATGACTTTGGAAAAAGCCAGGAACAAATCGACAACGGTCTTGTCCTGGACCAGCTGCACATCTTCGTAGACCAGCTCTTCCTTGGGCTTGGAGAAACTCTTAGCCCGCTCATCATGCTGCTCTCCCAGCTTCTCGCTGAGAAGTTTGAATTTGCGGTACTCTTCCAATTGGTCCAATAGCTCCAGCTCTGGGTCATCTTCTGGGTCTGTCTGCTCCACTACCTTGGGCAGGAGCCTCCGACTCTTGATGACCACCAACTGACTGGCCATGAGCATGTATTCACCTGCCACTTCCAGCCGCATGGCCTGCAAGGTGGCAATATAGGTTAGATACTGCTCAATGACCTCTGTAATCGGCACCTGGTAGATGTCCATCTGGTACTTGGACACCAGGTGGAGCAAGAGGTCCAGAGGTCCTTCAAAATCTTTCAGTTTAATATCCATTACTTGTATTTTTCCAAACTCATGCTTGATTTCAAGCCCAATTGTTTGACCAGCTGGTCCAGAGACTTGCCTTGCTTGATTTGCCTCAGAATATACTGTTCTCTCAATTTCTGGGCGGTCCAATCTGACCGACCTATGGAGCTAACAAATTCAGTCAAGCGATTAAAGAACCACTGGCGGGAATAGGTTTGCCCTTTTTTGTCAAAAAGATAGACACCGGTCAAGCGATTTTCTAGGTAGGGCAGGATCTCTTTAGGAATATCCAGGACCCGCTTGGTCTGACCCTTCTGGACAGTCAACACCTGAAAAACTAGGTTGAGGTCATCCACAGTCAGCTCTGCTATTTCACTAGGCGTCAGCCCTAAAAAGCCAATCAAAAGAGCAATGGTCTGCCCATCAAGAAAGGCTGTCTCCGTCCATAAGGGGGACAAATCTTCCACCTGTGGTCGCTGCTTGATAGAGGCAGGGTTGGTCAAGGCCTTGAGCTTATAAAATCGCTCCAGCTGCCCCTCCTCGTAGAGAAAATAGAGGAACTGATTGACTGCTGACAACTTGCGCTTCTGGGCAGCAGGCTTCAGAGTCAAGAGCGTCTGCTGGTAGGTTAAGAGCGTCTGCTGGTTGACCTGGCCCTGGGTCACCTCCATGAATTGCTGTAGGTCATAGGTGTAGGACTTTTGACTGTTGCTGCTTATGGACTTGCTCCTGATAAATGCTGCAATCCAATCTTTCATTTTTTTGCCTCTTTAGACGGCAGGGGAAAGTTGTGGAGCAGGGCATTGATGGCCTTGAGAATGGATTTCCGAGTAATAATCCCCTTGAACTCCCCATTTTCACCCAGAACAGGAAGGAAGGACTGGTCGACCAATTTTCGCATGACTTCTGTCAGGTCGTAATCTTGACCAACTGTCTCCTCATCTGTCTTTGCAATCAGGGAAATATCGCTATTAAGCTCATCATCGCTCAAACCATTTTCAGCCTGGTAACGATTGATTTCCGTCAGGCCAATGGTGCCGAAAAATTGCCCTTCTTCAGTCACAACAGGTACCCGTGAATAGGACATGTGGCTGAGTAGGAGCTTAGCATGGTCGATATTATGGCTATCAATAATGACCGCCAGCTTATTGGCCGGAGTCAAAAAAGTCTCTTCTTGAGCCAGCAAAAATGCTTCAAATTCGCGTGCAATCATCGTGGAATGTCCTTTGTTAGTGGCTGATAAATCTGGTGCTGACGATTGTAGTGTTCAACATGGAAGTGACTATCTGTAATGGTCACCAGGGCATAGAGGCACTCTCTGACCAAGCCCCGTGGCTGACTGACTGATCCAGGATTGAGAAAGAGGGTCTTGCCCCGCAGCTCTGCATCGGGCACATGGAGATGCCCGTAGAGACAGATATCCGCCTCCACTTCTTGGGCCCAATAATCCAACCGCTGCCAACCATAATTGATGCCATAGAGATGGCCGTGGGTCTGGGCAATGGTCACATCCTCCAACCGGGTAATCAGCCTATCTGGATAGCCACCAAAGTAGTCACAGTTGCCATTGACAACGTATATTCCCTCCCAAAGCTGGTCTTGGCTGTCTAGCTCCGAATCTCCATTGTGAAAGATTGCATCAACCTTGCCAAGGTAATGGTGCTTAATTTCCTCTACAATCTTACGGTCTCCATGAGAATCACTCATGACTAGGATTGTCTTGCTTGCTCCTGCCATACTGGAAATGCCTCCAACAATTTTTCTAAGGCTTGCGCCCGGTGGGAAATCTTATTCTTCTCTTCTAGACTAAGTTCAGCCGATGTCTTGCCAGTCTCACCGACCAGAAAGAGCGGATCGTAGCCAAAGCCATTTTCTCCCTTGGGTTCTGTGCCAATGTAGCCTGCCCAATCTGCCTCAACCACCAGGCTTTCCCGACCCGGTGCTGCCATGACCAAGGTGCAATGGAACTGGGCCGAGCGGTCCTTGGTCTCAAAAACCATGGCTAATTCGTGGAGCAACTTGGCATTGTTACGGCTGTCTGTCGCCTCTGGACCTGAAAAACGAGCTGACCAAACTCCTGGTAAACCGCCGAGGACATCTACCTTGAGACCCGAATCATCTGCCAGGACCATCTTACCTGTCAGCTCTGCAATGGTTTCCGCCTTGAGACGAGCATTCTCCTCAAAAGTGGTCCCTGTCTCAGCCACATCTGGCAGGTCAGGATAGTTGTTGAGATTCTCGACCTGATAGCCCAATTTCTCAAAGAACTTGCGAAATTCCTTGGTCTTGCCTTCATTTTTAGTGGCAATCAGAATGCTGTCTCCAAGACCGGACAAGCCTTGCTCCTGACCAAAGAAAGCCTCTGTGGACACCCCTTCCTTGGGCAAGTAAACCAGGTGCAGTTTTTCGCCTTCGGTCACCAGCACAGCTCCCTGGTGCTGGATAGCCTTGAATTGGCGGTTGTTGAGGTCATTTAAGACATCGAGAGCAAACTGGATGAGTTTGAAATCCGAATGCAATCGAACAATCTCAATCTGGACGCACTGGTTGTAGTCATCTTCATATTTTGAGGCAATAAGTTGATCGAAAGCATGCCCCAATTGATATATTTCCTGCTCTCTTCCAGTCTCACCAAAGCTTCCAAATAGATTGGCAAAGTTCGCCTTGCCAATAAACCAATTCTGCTCGTCCCTGTATTCGTAAATCTTTTCTGTCATAATTCTACATGCTCCACTTGAATATCAATGCCCAACCAGCTTTCTGCGATATCCTTAAAAGCCTCTGGGCTGGCTGTTGTATAAAATCGATGTTGAAGATTGGCCTCCGTCCGACTGCGATTGAGCTGGAAATAATTGAGCAAAACGGAGATATCCCGCGCTGTTTCTGCCCCAGAGTCAATCAGTTTTACATCCTGCCCCATGGCATTTTGAATGATAGCCCGCAGGAGGGGATAGTGGGTGCAGCCCAGCACCAGGGTATCCACCCTCCCCATAAGGGGCTTGAGGGTTTCGTAGACCACCTTCTTGGCCAGGCTAGACTGGTGGCTATTGGACTCCACCAGAGGGACAAATCGTGGGCATGCCAAGCTTTCAACCTGAGTTTCCGGCGACAGGGCCTGAATTTTTTCCCGGTAAATATCTGACTGGATAGTCATAGCTGTACCCAACACTCCCACCTTGCCAGACTGGGTCGCCTTGATAGCAGCCGATGCCCCTGGCAAAATCACACCTAAAACTGGAATATTCAACTTTTCCTTAACCTCTTCCCAGGCAACAGCCGTCGCTGTATTGCAGGCGAAAACAATCATTTTAACATTCTTGGTCAAGAGAAAATTGACCAGCTGCCAGGTATACTCCCTGATTTGTTGAGCTGGTCTTGGGCCGTAAGGGGCCCTGGCCGAATCGCCGATATAGACGACTTCTTCGTGGGGCAGTTGACGCATGAGTTCACGAACCACCGTCAAACCACCCACACCTGAATCTAAAAATCCGATTGGTCGATTATCCATATAGTTTCCTAGGACTTTCTCCAAACAAAAGGACTTGGGAATGAATCCCCAGCCCCAGTGCTTGCTTATTTTTTCTTGTTAGTTGCTACTTTTTGTTGGCTCTTGATTTGGCGCAATACCTGCTGAACCTTAGCCTCGCTTGGTTTTTGACCCATTTGGCTCATCATCAAACGAAGAGCGTTTTCATCCAAAATAGGCTTGTCCGCAATCATTTTTTCAACCTGTTTGCGTGATAGGTAAATACCGAGAGCAACACCACCAGCAAGTGCTAAGACAACCAATAATATAACAATTCCGATTCCGATTTGCATTTCAATCTCCTATAGACTGTATTCTAATTTTCTAGACCTATTATACCAAATTTTCCCGTCTTTTCCAAGACTTACTTGTCAAATTCAAAACCGTACAAGGTCGCAAAGTAGTCTTCTGGCGTTTCAGCCCGTCGAATCATACGCGCTCCGCCATTTTCCTCCAAGAGAATCTCCGCTGAACGCAGGCGTCCGTTGTAGTTATAGCCCATGGAGAAACCGTGAGCACCCGTATCATGGATAACCAGGGTGTCCCCCACTTCTGCGCGTGGCAATTCACGATTGACTGCGAATTTATCGTTGTTTTCGCAGAGAGAGCCCGCCACATCCACTACTTCAATCGGAGCGTCTGGTCGACTGATATTGGTGATATGGTGGTAGGCACCGTAGAAGGCTGGACGCATTAGGTTGGCTGCTGAGGCATCCACACCGACATAAGTCCGATAGGTTTCCTTGCGGTGGAGAACCTTAGTAATCAGATGCCCATGTGGCGCCAGCATAAAGCGTCCTAGCTCCGTAAAGATTTTCACATGTCCCATGCCAGCAGGCGTAAGAATTTCTTCGTAAACCTTGCGGACACCCTCGCCAATCACGGCAATATCATTTGGCTCCTGGTCTGGACGGTAGTTGACCCCAATACCACCTGACAGGTTGATAAAATCAAGTGTGACACCTGTCTCCTCACGGATTTCCAGGGCCAATTCGAAGAGCTGGCGCGCCAATTCTGGATAGTAGTCATTGGTCACAGTGTTGGAGGCCAAGAAGGCATGGATACCAAATTCCTTAACGCCCAATTCTTTCAAGTCCTTGTAACCCTGCATGAGCTGGGCCTTAGTCATGCCAAATTTGGACTCTTCTGGATGGTCCATGATGTCTGTACCAAGCGAGAAGATGCCACCCGGATTATAACGTAGGCAGACTGTCTCAGGAATACCGGCTACATTTTTCAAAAACTCGATATGCTCATAGGCGTCCAAGTTAATGGTCGCTCCAACTTCGCTCGCATAGACAAATTCTTGCGCCTGGGTATCATTGGAAGTAAACATAATGTCCGTAAAGCCCATTTTGGCACTCATCAGCACTTCCACATCCGTCGCACAATCCACACCGCAGCCCTCTTCTTGCAAAATTTTCAAGATAGCTGGTGTCGGTGTCGCCTTAACCGCAAAATATTCCTTAAAGCCTGGGTTCCAAGCAAAAGCAGCATTGAGCGCACGCGCTTTTTCACGAATTCCCTTCTCATCGTACAAGTGAAAAGGCGTTGGAAATTGGTCTGTAATCGTCGCAAGGGTTTCCTTATCAATAAATGGTATTTTGGTCATAACTCATTCTCCTCAATTTTCTAACCATTATAGCATAGAAAGGCATTTTCAGAAAATGAAAAACCCACTCGGAGAGTGGGAAGTTTTAATCTCGATTTAAGTTACCGAAAATGCGGAGCAAGTTCAGGAACAAGTTAATAAAGTCAAGATAGAGCTGCAGGCCCATAGAAACGACCCAGCCTTGACCGACATTTCCGCCTGTTTGCTCGAAAACAGTGCGGATGCGCTGATTATCATAGGCAATCAAACCTGAGAAAATCAAGACAGAGATGATAGACATAGCGAAGCTGATACCTGAGCTACGTAGAAAGATATTGACAACACTGGCAATAATCACTCCCCAGAGAGCTGCTCGAAGAGCCTGGGCCATGCCGGACAGATTTTTCTTGGTGGTCATCCCGATAATAGCCATGACCGCAAACATGAGGGCAGTTGATACAAAGGCCAGGGCCACTGTTTCACCTGTATAGGCCAACAGCACGACACTCAGAGTGAAACCATTTGTCACTGAATAGCCCAAAAACATAGGCAGAGCCAGCGGACTATTTTTAGCCGCCATAGCTGAGGCCGCAAAGACCAGGGCAATCTGGGCAATCATGATAATCATCATGAGCATGGAACCACCACGCATGAGAGCGAATAAAGTGTCTCGGAAAACTGTCACTGTCAAAAACGACACCAAGGCCGACAAGCCAATTCCCATAGCGACAACGCCGTAAACCTTACCAAAGAAACGGTTGAGGGCGGTATTGTCCACCTGGTTGATAATTACTGAATCATTATTCATAGAAAACTCCTTTATTTATTGAAAACGTAGAATTTTGCGATGCTTCCACTTGTGCTGCAGGGGCAGACTCCATTCACGAACCGCCCAATACTTGTCCACGCAGGTGACAATCCAAGATTCCTTGTAGCGGGGAGGGGCAATGGTAGCACCGAACATGTGTTTGACGATAATATCCTCTTCGACCTTATTGAGCTTGGTCAATTTCTGGGCATTGCGCTTGGCAATCCTTGGGTGGACCCAGGCATGGCTCTTCTGAAATTTGGTATCCCGCCAGTCATAGAAAAACAAATCGTGCAAGAGACCGCCTCTAGCTGTCGCTTTGGCATCCCAGCCAAATTTTTTGGCAATTTTATAGCTGGTGTAGGACACATTAATGGAATGTTCCAGCCGTGTCGAATGGTAGTGGTGGGGAATAGTGCCCAATTTTTGCACCTTGGGCGTCGCAATCAGATGGCCCACATAGTGCATATACTCTTTATCTTTTTTGTAAGCTGTCAAATCTTGACCTCCTCGGACTATTATAGCATAGTCTACCAAGATAGCCTTAAATAAAACTAAACATAAGAATACCGGCCGCTATGGCCACATTAAGACTTTCCGCCTGACCCGGCATGCTGATGTGGACCAGCTGGTCCGCCACTTCCTCCATGTAGGCTGAAATTCCTTGACCTTCATTGCCCATAACCATAGCAAAGCTAGGACCAGGTTGGAAGTCCTTATAGTCCACCGACTGGCTTGACAGGGTCGTTGCTAAGATTGGCAACCCTTGAGCTTGCAGGTATCTGACAAGCTCCTCCACAGGCAGACGATAGATCGGCAGATGAAAATGACTTCCCTGCATGGACCGCAGAACTTTAATATTGTAAATATCAGCCGACTTGTCCGTCAAAAAAATACCGTCAAAACCAGCCGCGTCTGCTGTCCGAATCATGGTGCCCACATTGCCTGGGTCCTGGACATCTTCCAAGACCAGGAATTTGCCGGTAAGGCTTGTTGGCAAGTCTTGTCTAGGAAGGGCCAGCTGGGCAAGGACACCCTGGGGAGACTTGGAATCGGCCAGGTCCCGCATGATGTCAGGTGTCACTAGACTAACATTGGGCAAACCAGCAACCCGCTCTGCGTATTCTTCCAAGACCAAGATATGCTCGAAAGTCGCACCAGCAGCACCAGCCTCTTCTAGCAGATGCCAGCCCTCTATCAGATAGGAGGAGGTCCGGTATTTTTTCTGCTGCAATTTCTTGATTTGCTTGACCAGATTATTGGCCTTTGAGCGGATAATGTCCATGGCTGCTCCTTTTTATTTCTTATTGTCCATGATATAATAAAGTAAGTTACTTGTCAAAAAGGAGACCCCCATGAGAAAGGTCAAAATGATTGCCTCTGGTCGTGTCCAGGGAGTTGGTTTTCGTTGGTCAGTCCAGGCTCTGGCTCTGGAAATCGGTGATGTCTACGGCCGTGTCTGGAACAATGACGATGGAACAGTCACCATCCTGGCCCAGTCGGATCAAGCTGACAAGCTCAGCCATTTTATCCATGAAATACGAAAAGGACCTTCTCGTATGGCCAGGGTCAACTATCTGGATGTGAATTTGGCCAATTTCCCGGATATGACAGATTTTAAAGTCAGTCATGGCTAGGACTTGAGAAGAATTTTTAAGGCTGGTAAGTGAAAGACTTGAGAATTTTGACCAAAACAAGTACAATAGAGACTATATTGTAAAAAAGGAAGTTTGAAATTGAAAAATAAACGATTCATCAAATTGTCAGGCTTGTCACTGGCAACTCTGCTCTTCTTGTCGGGCTGTGTGCAGACAGATAAAAGTGGTAATCCGACCGGTTTCATCTGGAACTATCTGGGGCAACCAATGTCTTATCTCATCGAATACTTTGCTGAGAACCAGGCCCTGGGTTATGGTTTGGCCATTATCATCGTGACCCTGATTGTCCGCTTGATTATCCTTCCACTAGGTATTTACCAATCTTATAAGGCAGCTATCCAGTCTGAAAAGATGAACTACCTCAAGCCAATTCTTGGTCCAATCCAGGAACGTATGAAGAATGCAAGTTCTCAGGAAGAACAGCTTGCTGCCCAACAAGAATACTTCGCTACGCAAAAACAGTACGGTGTGAGTATGTTGGGAGGCATGGGTTGTTTACCACTCCTGATTCAGATGCCTTTCTTCTCGGCTATCTACTTTGCGGCTCGCCACACTCCAGGTATTGCTGAGGCTAGTTTCCTCGGTATCGACCTGGGCAAATCCAGCCTGATTTTAACAGCTATTGCAGGTGTACTCTACTATGGACAATCCCTCCTCATGCAGGTCGGTATGGATGAAGAACAGAAAAAGCAAATGAAAACCATGGCACTGATGAATCCGCTCATGATTGTGATGATCTCATTTGGCTCTCCAGCTGGTGTAACCCTTTACTGGGTAGTCGGTGGTCTGATTAGTCTTATCCAACAAGCCATCACCAACTTCATCCTCAAGCCACGCATTCGCAAGCAGGTAGAGGAAGAATTTAAGAACAAACCCTTGAAAGCTGCACCAGGCAAAGTCAAAGATGTGACCCCAGCTGCATCAGCTATCATCGAAGAAAAAGCATCTAAAAAGAAAAACCGCAACGCTGGTAAACAACGTTCGAGATAGAAAGAGACAACCATCTGAAGCAGGTGGTTGTTTTATTTGTAATTAGAAGTCAAAAGTTAAGGAAAAATCCTGAGTTTGTAGACAAAATCTCTTTTCAGACTTTCCTGAGGTGATGTCGGACGGTAGTAAACTTTCTTGTTTCTAGTTTTACTCCTCAAACAGTCCCCCAGACTGTTTGAGCTACCTACGGAATTCCATACCTAGTATTTGAGCCTAAGGTCTCAAATACTCCGAATGTCCGAAACGACAACGTTTCTCATTTTCATCACAGCGGAAAGTCCTGGCTTAGGGCTCGCTCCGCTTGCAAAATAAACTAAATTATCGTTTTTTCTTAGCAGAGCTACTTAGTTTATTTATCCAGAATACAGTTTGCCGACGTTGTGAAATACTGATTTTATGCCCCAAAAATGCCCCAAAACACAGAAAAAAGCCCGTCGGACAAGCTAGAAAGCTTGATATGACGGGCTTTTTAATGCTGAATTATTTTACAGCGTCTTTGAGTGCTTTACCAGCTTTGAAAGCAGGAACCTTAGAAGCTGCGATTTTGATTTCTGCACCTGTTTGAGGGTTGCGACCTGTACGTGCTGAACGCTCACGAACTTCGAAGTTACCGAAGCCAATCAATTGAACTTTCTCACCAGCTGCAAGGTAGTCAGCTACTGCTGCGAATACCGCATCAACTGCTGCTGCAGAATCTTTTTTAGTCAATGAAGTTGCTTCTGCAACTTTTGCGATCAAATCTTGTTTATTAGCCATTTTGCTAAATCCTCCAATTATTTTCTGAGTGACTACTCACTCTAATATCTTATCCAATTTTAAGCTTTTGGTCAAGCTTAAAGTGTTATTTTATTTCTGTTTTGTAAATATCAATAATAAATTGGTCGTTATATAAATCAAGCGTATTCATTTTGGCATAAATCCCTAGCTTATTCTCCATTTCCTGGAGCTGGACCTGCACTCTAGATGCCTCCGTATCCACATGGACATAGTCTGGAAATTTATAATTTTTCTTCAAATAATTTAGAACCTCTGCTTTGGGTAAAGATAGACTGCCTGCTGAAACTTCCATTATTTGCAACATGATACTTCCATCCTTCATCTTGCTTGGCTGGAAATAGAGATAGAGGGGAATTTCCACACCAAACAACTTGTAACTGCCCTCAAAGACAATCTGTTGGCTGGTCAGGGCAATGGAATATTCAAAATCTTTGGTTTGATATTCTTTGAGATAGTTTTCAAGTGTCTGATTCAGCTGTTCTCTTGTGGTCGTAAATGTCCCTATTTTGACATCGTCAGGATTATTTTTTACGAAAACCGTCAAGTCTTCACGCTTATCCTGCACACGATTGATAAGGACAATATAGGCACCAACATTACAAGCTAGAAGTGCCAAAAACAACCATTTCCAAATCTTTATCTTACCATTCTTTTGGGGTTTCATGTATTTTCTCCACGATTGCTTTCTTTATAATTTCATAGCCCGTATTATTGGGATGAAAACTATCTTCGTTGTAGAGTAGATTATTTCTAGTCCCTGCATCAGTGGAACTGACACCCACCTCTTCTTCCAATCCCTTGTAAAGCAAATCATTGATGGGAACAAAGTAAACCTTATCCTGCTCTTCAAGCGTCTTGGCAGTCACTTCATTCCAATTATCCACGATTGTCTGCATTTCGGTCATCTCTGGAAAACTTAAAAAGAAAGGATTGTAAATACCAACAACGTAAATAGGTAAATCCTTATTTTGCTTGTGGGCGTAGTCAATAATCTCTTTCAGTCTTTTGGCATAATCCTTGGATGGCTTATTGAAAGAAGATACTTTTAAATCGGTGATATTGTTCATAATCACCTTTCGCAAATCATTTCCACCAACCGTTAAAGTCATCAAATCCGCCCGCTTCAAATCTGCCTGCAATTTCTTATCAGACTTCATCCTTTTTAAAATCTGGTTGCTGGTATTGCCTGCAATGCCATAATTGGCATCGACAACATCCACTGAGAGCTGGTTGGCCAAATCTTGAGCCAGAAGCGGAACAAAGCCTCCTTGGCCCGTGGTATCCCCCACACCTTCCGTCAATGAATCACCAATCGCAACATAGTGTAGGATGGGGCGCTCGTCTGACTGACTGATTTCTGAAGGAGACACCCTTGATGCAGCCTTTGGAATCAGCCAGTCAAACAGAAAGACGGTCAATATCAAGCACAGAAAGAAATAAAAGAGCCCATGAAAAACTTTTCGATTATTCATAGCGTACTAAGATAGCCCAGGCATCTTCACCAGTGTGGGTTTGTATGATAGAGCCGGTTTCTAGGACAGCGATATCCTTCGCTAGGTAGGGCTGTAACTGTTCTTTCATCTGCTGGGCAAAATCTGCTGCGCCTGCATAGGAAATGCCGATTTCAGCCACCTTTTTATCGGCTAATTGACCAATAAACTCATCCAACCATTTCTTGAAGGTTTTGTTGCCCCGGCCCTTCACAATTGGCTCTAGCTGATGATTTTTCATGGTCATAATGACACGGATATTGAGCAAGCTGCTTAAGAGCCCTTGAACGCGACCAATACGGCCTCCTTTAACCAGATTTTCAAGCGTCGATACGCCAATATACAATTCTGTTTTTTCTCGCACCTGCTCGATGGCCGCCAAGATTTCCTCCTTGCTAGCCCCAGCTTGAGCCAGACGAGCAGCCTCAACCACCTGGAATTTTGCAGCCTGGTCTGTGAAACTTGAATCAATAACCGTCACATCAACGCCGGACAAGGTTGCCCCTTGACGAGCAGCCTCAACGGTGCCCGAAAGAGCGTGAGATAAGACGATGGCAATCACTTGACTACCGTCCTTGGCCAAATCAGTAAAGGTTTCTGCAAAGACCCCCACTGGAGGTTGGCTGGTCTTCGGCAAGCTCTTAGCATTGCGCATCAGTTGTAAAAATTGCCCCTCTGTCAGGTCGCTATCCGAATAGACCACTCCATCAATCATCACCGAAAGAGGAACAACCGTAATTCCCAGTTCTTCCAGCAAGTGTGGCTCGATAGTGGTGCTTGAATCTGTTACAATTTTAATCCTTGACATATTTCATCCTACAATTCTCTACAAATATGTCTACTATTATAGCAAAAATCACCTCAAAAATAAAACGCTAGAAATGAAAAAAGGCTAGACCACTAAAACCTAGCCCTATACTGCTTTCAAGCATTATTGATAAAAAGTAAAATATGTCACACTTACTGAGAAAGCAATTCTTTCAAGGTGAATCCAAGCCCAAGTACCAAGAAGACACCACAGAGAAAGTAGCCAACAGAAAATTCATCCAATCGAGTCAGAAATGAGCTGCCAACTGCCTGTAGCGGAAAACTATAAAAATATAGTGTCATGAGCCCAGCACCAGCAAAGAGTAACAGATTGACGGTCTTGGAAAACAGCACCAATTTAAAACAGAAGGCAAGCACAAGAGCCAGACAAAGGAGAGCAAAGAGACTACCGCTGAAATAGACCCATCCAGAAATCGTGACAATCTCAAAAGTCTTCAGATTGGGAGTAAAGGCAAAGGGAAGGAATAAACTCAAGACCAATAAAACACCTACAAACCGACCTAGATACTGTTTCATACTAGCCACCTACTTTATATATAGAGTGATTCTTTACATGTTTTTATCAGCTTTCCGTTTTTCTGTAAAGGATTTATATGCTGTATTCTACATTTCATAACAGCCTCAAACTGGTCCCAGCCTGTCAAATCAGCTAAGGTTTGACCACTCCCTCATCAACCTTTCATTACTAATTCTCTGGCCTGCGTTCTGGCTGCCTCCGTCACTGTGTCACCAGCCAACATCTTGGCAATCTCTTCCACCCGCTCATCCGTTGTTAAGAGACGTACACGAGAAACGGTCGAATGCTCGTCCGATACTTTCTCAATAAAAAACTGGTAATCCGCAATCGCAATCACCTGTGGCAGGTGCGAAATCGCCAAGACCTGACCGTATTGACCGATTTTGTAAATTTTCTGGGCAATGGCCTGGGCTACGCGACCAGATACACCCGTGTCCACCTCGTCAAATACAATGGATGTCTTGCCTTCCTTGCGGGCAAAGGCTGATTTAATGGCCAACATGAGGCGAGACAATTCCCCTCCTGAGGCCACCTTGACCAGGGGTTTGAAATCCTCTCCAGGATTGGCAGAAATATAAAATTCCACCGTTTCATGGCCCTCCTTGCTGAATTTACCCTTAGTAAATCGAACCTGGAACTTGGCCTTCTCCATATACAAGTCCTGCAATTCCTGGCGAATAACCTCTTCTAAAATCTGGGCCAACTCATGGCGGGCCTGACTCAATTGACCAGCCAAGTTAACCAAGTCTTTCTCCAAGGTCTTGAGCTGGACTTCCAGGTCATCACCAGTCAGATCGTTACCGGTCAAAAGATTGTACTCTTCAGTGATTTTTGCCAAATAATCGAGGACATCATCGACCGAACCACCATATTTCTTGGTCATGGTGTTGAGCAGGTCTAAGCGACTTTCCAGCTGCATGAGACGGTTGCCGTCAAACTCCAAATTATCCACCACATCACCCAAACGCTTGGCCACATCCTCCACCACATAGTAGGCCTCGGTCAGGCTGGTCGATAGGGCCTTGTATTCTGGGTCGAATTCTTCCAAACTCTGCAAATCCCCCATGGCTGAGCGGATATTGTTGACGCTAGAGAAATCCTCACTGTCCAGGAGGGCGTAGGCATTGGTCAGCGTATCTGCAATCTGCTTATGATTGAGTAGCTTATCCCGCTCCTGATTGAGCTGGACATCCTCACCAAGCTGGAGGTCAGCGGATTCAATCTCCGCAATCTGATACTCCAACATCTCGATACGAGCCTTGTGTTCCTGCTCGTTTTTCTGCTTTTCAAGCACGCGCTTGCGGAGGCTACGGTAGGCATCAAAAGTCGCTTGGTAGTTGTCCTTGAGGGTCCAAAAATCCTCTTCTCCAAAGCTATCCAACAGACGGATATGGTGCTGGGACTTCATCAATTCTTCCTGGTCATGTTGACCGTGAATGTCGACCAAGTGCTGACCAATTTGCTTGAGGACAGACAGGTTGACCATTTGACCGTTGACCCGGCTGACCGACCGACCATTTTGCAGGATTTCCCGACGGATAATCAGCTCGTCAGCCACTTCAATCCCCTGCTCCTCCAAAATCTGCTCCAAGGCTCTGCTATGTTCAAAAGAGAAAAGCCCCTCAATCTCCGCCTTGGCAGCCCCGTGGCGGATGACATCAGTTGTCGCCCGCGCCCCCAACATAAGGTTCATGGCGTCGATAATGATAGACTTCCCAGCTCCCGTCTCACCAGAGAGAATGGTCATACCCTTTTCAAAGTTAAGAGAGACCTGCTCGATAATGGCAAAATTCTTAATCGAAACTTCTAGTAACATACCTTACCACCCTTTAACCATGCGCTCCAACTGAAGCAGTTTTTCCTGGTCCTTCAGGATTAAAAAGATACTATCGTCGTCCGCAATGATGGTGAACAGCTGGTCCTCAAATTGTTCCACAATCTGACGTTTGACAACAATGGCACTTCCAGGCACCAGTTTGATATTGACCATGTTACCCGAATGTGAAAAATCAAGGATATTTTTCGAGCGGACCTTTGCCAGGCCCACCTTAGGCAGACCGTAAATATAGCCCTTGTCAGCTGCTGGCACCTTGATGATACCCAACTCCTTGATATCCCGGGAAACCGTCGCCTGGGTTGCATGGACCCCCATAGCCTCCAAGCGTTCCACAATCTCTTCCTGGGTATCGATCGGATAGCGGACCACCAAATCTTTTATTACTTCTAAGCGTTCTCGTTTATTCATCTTTCTTAAATTCCTCGTGTGCTTGCTCAATCAAGTTACCAATCTGACCCACAACCATATTTTCTGGCTGGTCAGATTTTTCCAAATGAGCCAAAAATTCGATATTGCCCTGACCGCCCTGAACCGGAGAAAAGCTGAGCGCCTTAACGGTAAAGCCAGTTTCCACGGCCATCTTGGTCACGTCCTGCAAAACTTTGACATGAACCTGCTTGTCTTTAACGATACCATTTTTACCAATCTGCTCCCGTCCCGCTTCAAACTGAGGCTTGACCAGGGCTACGACCTGACCGCCGTCTGCCAAAATATTATGCAGGGCTGGCAAGATCAGACTGAGCGAAATAAAGCTGACATCAATAGAGGCAAAACTTGGCTGTCCCTGGTCAAAATCAACCAGTTCAGCATATCGGAAATTGTACTGCTCCATGGAAATTACACGCTCATCTTGCCGAAGTTTCCAAGCCAATTGATTGGTCCCAACGTCCACGGCGTAAACCAGCTTGGCGCCAGACTGGAGCATGACATCCGTAAAGCCGCCTGTGGAAGCACCAATATCAATGGTCGTCTGCCCTTCAACAGAAATTCCAAAGACCTGCAAGGCCTTCTCTAATTTGAGGCCACCACGGCTGACATATTTTAATTTCTCACCCTTGAGCTTGAGCTCGGTCCCCTCATCGATTTTCTCGCCCGGCTTGTCATAGCGCTCGCCATTGATGACATTGACCACCAGGCCCGCCATGACGCCTCGCTTGGCCTGCTCCCTAGTCTCAAAAAGCCCCTGCTTGTAGGCTAGCACATCTACTCGTTCTTTACTCATTGATTCGTAAACTTTCTAAAATCTTAATGATATTGTCAGACTTGAAATCATAATCCTGAGTCAATTCCTCAAGAATTTTTATAGACTTATCCAAGGCTTCCTCAAGAAGACTCTTAGATTCATCTAAGCCCAACAAAGCTGGAAAAGTTGCTTTCTCAGCCACAAGATCCTTATTAGGCGTTTTCCCTAATTCTTCAAAACTTGCTGTCACATCCAAAATATCATCCCGAATCTGAAATGCATACCCAATCAGCGAACCCAATTGCCACAATCTCCCTTGGACATATTCTGACTGCTCTGCGATAATACCAGCTGCATAGAAAGGATAAGTCAGGAGACGACCAGTTTTGTTCTCATGAATCTTGAAGAGTTCCGTAGCCTCCGGCATCTGCCCCTCCCCTTTCATATCCAACATCTGTCCCCCAACCATACCAAATGTGCCTGAGGAAGTGGCTAGGAACTGAACTAACTGAACAATAATGGGTGATGGCAAGTCGGCACGGGCTACCAAATCAAAGGCATCCAGAAAAAGGCTATCCCCCGCCAAAATAGCTGTAGCTTCGTCAAACTGTTTGTGGTTTGTCAACCGACCTCGACGGTAATCATCGTTGTCCATGGCAGGTAAATCATCATGGATAAGACTTCCCGTGTGAATCATTTCCAAAGCAGCAGCAATTTGATAGTGGGCTTCTGTCACTGTCTTGCCAAATCCCTCCAAAACCTCCAGCAGGATGAGGGGACGAAGGCGTTTCCCTCCTGCTTCTATTGAGTAGAGAATTGACTCAATCAACTCTTCCGAAACACAGGTGTGGGTATTTCTGTAGTAGTTTTCAATGGTTGAGCCTATGAGATTAAATTTATCCATACCTAAACCATCTCACTTTCACTACCATCTGCCTGCATGACCTTAACCAGAGTCTTTTCTGCATCAGCCAAGGTTTTCTGCAAGTCCTTGGACAGGACCATACCCTTTTGGAACTCAGCCAGAGCCTCTTCTAAGGCTACATCTCCCTGCTCCAAGCGGGTCACAATTCCCTCAAGTTCTGCTAAATTTTCTTCAAATGTTTTCTTTTTTTTGGACATCCTTTACCTCCACATCCACACGACCATCCTTCATGACAATGGTCAACTGCTCATCTTTTTCAATCTTTTCTACGCTATCAATGACCCGACCAGCCTGCTCCAGCATGGCATAACCGCGCGCCACGATGCGGCTGGTATCCAGCATGGTCATGGCCTCTATCAGCTTGTCAGCCTTGGCCATTTTATTGTCATAAATGTTGGCCATATTGCTCTTGAGCAAGCGTTGCAACTGGCTGACCTGCTCCTGATAACGGCTGATTTTCTGGGGCAATTGCATGCCCAGTAGGCGTTGCTGGAGCAGGACACTGGCCTGCTTGTTATCCCCGAAAATCTCTTTCATCCTAGTCTGTAGCTGGCTGGTCAACCGGTCTAATTTTTGCACATAGCCATCATACAGCCGTTCTGGCTGCCTGAAAATAACCGACTGACTGATTTTGTCCAGCTGGCTTTGCCGAAACTTAATCCGATTGGTCATAGCCTGGTAGGCACGGTTTTCCTGCTGGTTCAAATAGCCTAAGAGGTCCGCCTTGGTCACCGGTGTCGCCAATTCTGCTGCTGCCGTCGGGGTCGCTGCCCGTCTGTCTGCCACAAAATCCGCCAAGGTCGTGTCCGTCTCATGGCCCACACTAGAAATAATCGGAATTCGCGATTCAAAAATGGCTCGAACCACCATTTCCTCGTTGAATGCCCAAAGGTCCTCAATAGACCCACCACCACGACCGACAATTAAGACATCCAAATCCTCCCTGCTATTGGCTTTCTGGATATTGGCAGCTACTTCCTGAGCCGCTCCCTCACCCTGCACTTTGGTCGGGTAGAGAACAATTTCCACACCAGGAAAACGCCGACTGACTGTCGTGATAATGTCCTGAATGACCGCGCCGCTTGGACTGGTAATGACACCAATTTTCTGGGTAAAGCGAGGCAGTTGCTGCTTAAATTCCTGCTTGAACAAGCCTTCTGCAGTCAAGGACTGCTTGAGTTGCTCAAACTTGATTGCCAAGGCTCCGATGCCGTCTGGCTCAGCTTTTTCAATGACAATCGAATAGGATCCACTTGGCTCATAGAGCTGGACCCGACCAATCGCATTGATTTTCATACCTTCTTCCAGCTCAAAGCCCAGATTTTTGTAAATACCTGCCCACATGGTCGCCTGGATAACTGCCTTGTCATCCTTGAGGGAAAAATACTGGTGGGTCGGACGCTTGCGGAAATTGGATACCTGCCCTGTCAAATAAACCTTTTCTAGATAGGGATCACGGTCAAATTTTAATTTTAAATACTTGGTTAAATGACTAACCGACAAATAGTCAACCATGTCAGCTCCTTCTGTCTATATCTCTTTCATTATACCAAAAATCGCAAGATTATTCAGAATTAGAGAATAAATTTGTAATTGCTTTCTTGTGCCTTTTTAGGAATTTTACTATATAATATACTTGAACAAACTTAGGAGTTTTATATGAAGTTAGACAATCAACGACAAAGTAAAAATATAGAGGACAGACGTGGTCAGTCCAACGGTGGCTCCTTCTTTCCTGGAGGAACCAGTCGAAGTGGCTCTTCCGGTGGTGGCATGCTCTTGGGGCTTCTCTTTTCACGACTAGGCTGGAAGGGAAAAATCATCCTCTTCCTAGTCCTCATACTCTTTGGTGGTAGTTCAGGACTGGGAGGTCTATTGGGCGGTTCATCTGGAGTCAATCCCTATCAATCCGCTCAGGTATCAACTGCAGGAACTGAGGTCTCCGATGAGGATGCTGTCTTTATGAGTAAGGTCCTAGCCTCTACAGAAGATTTCTGGACCCAGGAATTTGACAAAAACGGCATGACCTACAAGGCTCCAACTCTGGTCTTCTACACTGACCAAACCAGCACAGGATGCGGAATGGGATCAGCCCAAGCCGGTCCCTTCTACTGTTCTGCTGACCGAAAAATTTATATCGATACCTCTTTCTATCAAGAATTAGGGAACCGCTACAAGGCTAAAGGTGACTTTGCCATGGCCTACGTCATTGCCCACGAAGTGGGTCACCATGTTCAAAACGAGCTAGAGGTCCTCGGTGCCTACCATAAAGAGCGCGCCCGCCTGTCTGACAAGGAAGGAAACGCCCTCAATGTTCGTCTGGAACTGCAGGCAGACTACTATGCTGGTGCTTGGGCCAAATTTGTCGATGGCCAAGGCATGCTAGATGCTGGTGACATCGACGAGGCCATGCAGGCAGCCCATGCAGTAGGTGACGATACCCTGCAAAAAGAAGCCTACGGCCGGACTGTCCCAGACAGTTTCACTCACGGTACATCCGAACAGCGCAAACGCTGGTTTGACCGTGGTTATACCTACGGAGACCTGGCACATGCTGACAGTTTCTCTGTTCCAAATCCATAAGATGTTAAGGTTGGGCATAAAGTCCAATCTCTGACTTTTTGTTTAGCAAAAACATATTGACGCAGTGGTTGATTGGTAGTTTCGTTCGCGTTTAACCCTCCGAATCAGTCCTAACCAATTGTGCGGGGACGGGAGTAAAACGGTCTGGGGATAGACCGTTTTAGCTCAACAACTAGAAATAAAGACTTGTTGACGAACTCTTTTTAGACTGGTCGAGTTCTTATACGAAAACTCAAAAGAATGCAAAAACTCCCTCCCTATGATATAATCAAAGCGAAAAAATTTTTTATGTTAGGCTACTAGCTCGTCCCTAGTAGTCTTTTTCTGTGCTAAAAATTCAGGATACGTTATCTGCTCTTTTAAAAGGATATAAGCTATTTTTAATAATTGATGTGCGAGTGCAATTGTTGCTTTTTGTGAACCACGCCGACTTTGAATCTGATAAAATTGGTCTGCTAGAGGACTTCCTTTTTGTTTTTTGACAGCGAAAGCGGCCTGGCATAAACATTTCTTCAAATAAGAATTTCCGTGTCGAATCTTAGTACTTCGTTTTTTACCAGCACTCTCATTATTACCTGGACAAAGTCCAGTCCAAGAAGCTAAATGTCCAGCAGTGGGAAACTGACTCATGTCAACACCAACCTCAGAAATGATAACAGAAGCTGTAATGACATCAATGCCTGGGATGGAATCCAATATTTCTACATGGTTTTCATATTGTGATAGATAGACATTCATTCGCTCTTCCAACAACTCAATCTGCTTCTGATAAAAATCATAAATCTCTAAGGACTGCTTTAACATGAAGCGGTGATGGTCAGAAAAATAGCCATCCAAGGCTTCCAGAAGCTGCGGCACTTTCTTCTTCAAGCTGGTGTAAACTGATTGATGGACAATACGAGGTGTAATAGGCGTCCCATCAACCAGTAGCTGAAGGAGATTGCGACCAGATAGCCCCATAATATCTTCGATATAGGTTGTTAGCTTGATGCCACCTGACTGAAGAATTTTATGGATACGGTTGGTTTCTCGATTGCGACTTTCCACATAATGTTTTCGTTGTCTGGTCAACTCCCTCAATTCTTGAATGGTTTCATCGGGAACGAAACTCCGAGGAAGCAGCCCAATCCGTGTTAATTTGGCTATCCAGTGAGCATCCTTCTTGTCGGTTTTCTGACCTGGAATAGCCTTCATGTGGGCTGGTTGAGCGAGTATCAACTTGAAGTCATCACATAGAGCATGCCAGACAGGTCGCCAATAAACACCTGTACTTTCCATACCAACAGCTTCCACATGAAATTGACTGAGAAAATCGTGGCAAGCACGTAGGCCTTTAGTCGTTGTATCAAACGTAGCCATCTCACGCTTTGGACGAGTTGAGGTGAGTGGTCCGTGTAGGATACAGACAACGATATTGGCTTGATGGACATCAATACCTGCACAAGATTGATAGAGAACATCCATGACAATTCCCTCCTTCTAAAAATTAGAGAGCTTATCTACTGATTTTTAGTCGTATTTTTATACTCATGCCTATCGCATATTTTGGGGTGCTCGTCAGTAGAGTGGGTTAGTTTTTCCCGCGATGACTAACATCATTAACTCGTCAACCACAAAGCCCTCACTAAGATTATACACCTAGTGAGGGCTTTATGTTCGTTTTCATTATTCTGTGGGTGAGGGCGAAGCCATCATGGATGTCTTTCCCGCTCCCTTTTTTGTGACAGAAAAGGCGCCGACCTCAGTCGACACCTAAAGGAGATTAGGAAAATTCAAGAAAACCACTGTAAGCATTCTTGAATCCTGGGGTAAAAGGGTGTTCCCATTACTAGGAACACCCTTATTGTAAACCTTTACATATAAATTATAATCAGTCCAAAGACTGTATTTATAAAAATGTATATTAACCAGTAATAAAAGAGCAGAATAACCTGCCCTTCCATCTTCTATAATGACCGCTTAAAAGCTTCAAAAGTCTGCTCCATCAGCATGGTAATGGTCATCGGACCGACACCACCTGGAACAGGGGTGATGTGACTAGCAAGTTCGGCAACTTCATCATACTTGACATCGCCAATCAGCTTGCCATTTTCATCACGGTTCATCCCCACATCAATGACAACTGCACCTGGTTTGACAAATTCCTTGGTGACAAAATGTCCACGGCCGATAGCTACCACCAAAATATCCGCCTGACGAGCCAAGTCTGGCAAGTTTTTGGTCCGAGAATGGGCAATGGTCACAGTCGCATTGGCATCCAAGAGGAGCTGGGCCATGGGCTTACCAACAATATTTGAACGGCCAATGACTAGAGCTGATTTACCTTCCAAGTCAATCTGGTATTCCTTAAACATCTCCATAATTCCAGCAGGAGTTGAAGGAATCATGACTGCATGACCAGACCAGAGTTTCCCCATATTGGTCGGATGGAACCCATCCACATCCTTGTCAGGATCAATAGCCAAAAGCACCTTTTCTTCATCAATATGAACAGGTAGAGGCAGTTGGACCAAGATACCGTGCCAATTCTCATCTTGATTGTACTTGTCAATCAGGTCCAATAATTCATTCTCTGAGATAGACTCTGGAAGGCGAACAACGTCACTCTTAAAACCAGCAGCCAAAGCCGAACGTTCCTTGTTTCGTACATAGACCTGGCTGGCAGGATCTTCACCAACCAAAATGACCACAAGACCTGGAACCAAGCCTGTCTTTTCTTTCATTTCTGCGACCTTGTCTGCCAGGGCCGTCTGCAATTTCGCCGCCAGGGCTTTACCATCAATAATTGTCATGCCAACTCCTTATTGTTTTCTTTCATTATACAAAAAACAGGGACAATTTCCCAACCTGCTCTGCTATTTTTCAAAAAAATAAGAAAAACCCCGAACAATGCCGGAGTTACTGGTCTATAGTACCTTAGATAAAAAGTCCTTGGTTCGCTCTTCCTTGGTCTGGTCAAAGACTGCTTCAGGACTGCCCATCTCAACGATATAGCCCCCATCCATGAAGATAACTCGGTCTGCGACCTCCTTGGCAAAGCCCATTTCATGGGTCACGATAACCATGGTCATCCCAGCTTTGGCTAAATCCTTCATAACCGCCAATACCTCTCCAACCATTTCAGGGTCAAGGGCAGATGTCGGCTCATCAAAGAGGAGCACATCTGGGTCCATAGCCAGACCACGCGCAATGGCAATCCGCTGTTGCTGACCACCTGAGAGACTTTGTGGATAGGCCTGGGCCTTGTCTGGCAAACCAACCTTTTCTAACAATTCCAAGGCTTTTTTCTCAGCCTCTGCCTTGGCAATCCCCTTGGTCTTAATGGGCGAAAGGGTGATATTTTCCAGAACAGTCATATTGGGAAATAGATTAAACTGCTGGAAGACCATGCCCATCTTCTCTCGCATCTTGAAAATATCGTTGGACTTATCCGTAATATCCACGCCCTCAAAGGTCACCGTCCCCTTGGTTGGTACCTCAAGTAGGTTCATGGTCCGCAAGAAAGTCGATTTCCCAGATCCTGACGGTCCGATAATAACCACTACCTCTCCCTGCTCCACATCCAAGTCAATTCCTTTCAGAACTTCATTTTCCCCGAAATACTTGTGTAAATCTCTAATTGAAATAATTGTTTCCGCCATCTTAATGGCCTCCCTTGTTCATTTTCTTCTCAAAATGCTGGATGACAAGCGTCAGCAAGCTGGTCAAAATCAAGTAATAAAATGCTGCAAAAATCAGTGGCTCCAAAGGAATATAGGTCGTAGACGAAACCGTCGTCGCCCCATTCCAAAGCTCCATAACCCCAATCGTAGACAGGAGTGAGCTATCTTTGACAATGGTCACAAATTCATTTCCCAAGGCTGGAAGGATATTCTTAATGGCCTGTGGCATGATGACATAACGCATAGCCTGCTTTGGTCTAATCCCTAGAGAATAGGCCGCCTCCAGCTGCCCTTTAGGAACCGCGTTGATCCCTGCCCGGACCACCTCTGACACATAGGCACCTGAGTTCATAGATAGGATAATAATACCTGGCAAAAGACGGGTCAAGTCAACAGACAAAATCCCCAACTGGAAGGTCGGTGCCGCAATGTGTGTCATGGTAAAACCAATCATAATCTGCACCACCATTGGCGTACCACGGAAAATCCATACATAGATATTGGCAAACCAAGCCAAGATTTTATACTTGCTCCGCTGGGCAAAGGCTAACAAGACACCGATGATGCTCCCGAAAAGCACGACAAAACTGGCAATGATGAGAGTTACCAAGGCCCCATAATTAAAATAAGCAATATAATCATTCAAAAAAGAAAAATTCATTTCATCCACTACTCCATTTTTTCATATACTCACTACTATACCACGTCGTGAATAAATATGCAACATCCCTGTCTAAAATATTCATCATTTAAACTAAAAAGCACCCGAAGGTGCATTCTACTACTTATTAGTACAACAATTCGTAGATTTCCATTGCAATCAAGTCGATGCTGTCAAACGTATAGGTTTCACGAGCAGCAACATCACGCAAGGTATATACTGAACCATTTTCTTCATCGTAGCTGTAGGCAACTTCAGCAACGACAACACCTTCACGCTCAAAATTACGCTTGAGGGTACCACCATCACCCGCCATCGCTTCCAGACGATTGATGATTCTCACTAAGTGTGATTCCATAATCTTTCTCCTCTTCTTAGTATAGGTATATTTTACCACAAAGTAACTGAAAAGTCTCTTTTTTACACGTTTTTGTTGTACACACCCGCACATTTTTCTGCAAATAGACTAGTAAATAGCAATTTCTTGCTTTTTTCCTAAAACTTGTTATAATTAAATTACATTTGACCTTTATTGACCATTTGAGCAAAGGTCACATTTTTTCAAAGAAAGAGGTAGAATTATGCTCTGCAAAAACTGTAACATCAATGACGCAACCATCCATCTCTACACCAACCTCAACGGCAAACAACAGCAGGTCGACCTCTGCCACAACTGCTACCAAATCATGAAGACTGACCCCAACAACGCCATACTCCGTGGCCTAGGCGACTTCAACCCTAACAACATGGATCCCTTCAGTGAATTTTTCAATCATTTGGGAGGATACCCTGACAACACACCAGCTGGACGTGACCGCAACCAGACACCTCCGACCCAGCCTGGAGGAGGGAACCGAGGCGGCGGCCGCTCCAATCAGCCTGGCGGAGGTATCCCGCAAGCACCGCAACAGCCAAACGGCCTCTTGGAAGAATTTGGTATTAACGTGACCGAGATTGCTCGTCGTGGAGATATTGACCCGGTTATCGGACGCGACCAAGAAATCACTCGCGTAATTGAGATTCTCAACCGCCGGACCAAGAACAACCCCGTCCTCATCGGTGAGCCCGGTGTTGGTAAAACGGCCGTTGTCGAAGGTCTGGCCCAGAAAATCGTAGACGGAGATGTCCCACATAAACTCCAAAATAAGGAAGTTATCCGCCTAGACGTTGTTAGCTTAGTGCAAGGAACAGGTATCCGTGGACAATTTGAAGAACGTATGCAAAAACTAATGGAGGAAATTCGCAACCGTAAGGAAGTCATCCTCTTTATCGACGAAATCCATGAAATTGTCGGAGCAGGTTCTGCTGGCGACGGCAACATGGATGCCGGCAACATTCTCAAACCAGCTCTTGCCCGTGGCGAAATGCAACTGGTCGGAGCAACCACCCTCAATGAATATCGTATTATCGAGAAGGACGCCGCCTTGGAACGCCGCATGCAACCTGTCAAGGTTGAGGAGCCAAGCGTCGAAGAGACCATTACCATTCTCAAGGGCATCCAGGCTAAGTACCAGGACTACCACCACGTTAAGTATTCAGATCAGGCTATTGAAGCTGCAGCTGTCCTTTCCAACCGCTACATCCAGGACCGATTCCTGCCTGACAAGGCCATTGACCTCTTGGATGAGGCGGGTTCCAAGATGAACCTGACTCTCAATTTCATTGATCCGAAAGAGATTGACCAACGCCTGATCGATGCTGAAAATCGCAAAGCCCAGGCTACTCGTGATGAAGACTACGAAAAAGCTGCTTACTTCCGCGACCAGATTGCTAAATACAAGGAAATGCAGCAGGCGACTATCAGTGAAGAGGACATTCCACTCATTACTGAGAAGGAAATTGAGGCCATTATCGAGCAGAAAACCAATATTCCTGTCGGCGATTTGAAGGAGAAAGAACAATCTCAACTCATCAACCTAGCTAGCGACCTCAAGGCTCATGTGATTGGCCAAGACGATGCCGTGGATAAGATTGCCAAGGCCATTCGTCGCAATCGCGTCGGATTGGGTGCGCCCAACCGTCCAATCGGTTCCTTCCTTTTCGTTGGTCCAACCGGTGTCGGTAAGACCGAGCTTTCTAAACAGCTGGCCATCGAGCTCTTCGGCTCAGCTGATAGTATGATTCGCTTTGATATGTCTGAGTACATGGAAAAACACGCCGTTGCCAAATTGGTCGGTGCCCCTCCAGGCTATGTCGGCTATGAAGAGGCCGGGCAATTGACTGAGAAAGTGCGCCGCAATCCCTACTCGCTCATTCTCCTGGATGAGGTAGAAAAGGCCCATCCAGATGTCATGCACATGTTCTTGCAGGTCCTGGATGACGGTCGCTTGACAGACGGGCAAGGTCGGACTGTTTCCTTCAAAGATACTATCATTATCATGACCTCCAATGCCGGTACTGGCAAGGTTGAGGCCTCTGTCGGTTTCGGTGCTGCTATGGAAGGGCGGGCTCAATCAGTCCTCGGTCAGCTTGGTAACTTCTTCAGCCCAGAATTTATGAACCGTTTCGACGGTATCATCGAATTCCAGCCGCTTAGTAAGGATAATCTGCTTGAAATTGTCAACCTCATGCTGGAAGATGTCAACAAGCGCTTGTCTGCCAACGGCATCAGCCTCCATGTGACAGACAAGGTCAAGGAAAAATTGGTCGACCTGGGCTATGATCCAAAAATGGGTGCCCGTCCGCTCCGCCGAACCATTCAAGACCAGATTGAAGATGCTATTACGGACTTCTATCTGGAACATCCAACGGAGAAAAATCTCCGCGCTGTCATGTCCAGCAAGGGAGACATTCAGATTAAGGCGCAAACCGTCGCCAAAGTCAAAGAAGTCTAAAGGGATACTCAGTCTAGTTTCGTCTATAAAAAGAAAACAGAGCCTGTCTAACAGGTTCTGTTTTTGAGGCTCTATAATTTCTGTAGTGGGTAAATCCACTGTAGAGATTATGGAGCCTTTTTGAGTGTAGAAAAAAAGTCCCATATGACCTATAATGAAAAGCGACTAAACAACTCATTAGAAAGGGTTCATATGGAACAGCTTTATCATACCACAGAACTAATCGGAATCAAAGACAAAAACATCAAAATTCTCTTCATTTTGAAACATCAGACCCATCTAGAAATCAGGGCAAAGCTAGATTACGACAGCCCTGGTTGTCCTCATTGCCAAGGAAAGTGTATCAAGTACGACTTTCAAAAGTCGTCAAAGATTCCGATTTTGGATTGCCAGGGCTTTCCGACCCTCCTCTTGCTTAAGAAACGACGGTTTCAATGCAAATCTTGCCAAAAAGTGACTGTATCTGAGACACCTCTAGTCAAGAAAAACTGTCAGATTTCCCAACCTATTTGGGAGAAAATCACACAACTCCATACAGAAAACATGACCAATA